>NZ_FYAV01000028.1:0-134220 GCF_900185745.1 Stappia sp. TSB10GB4
AAGTGAAACGCCCCAGCGCCAATGGTACTGCGTCTCAAGACGTGGGAGAGTCGGTCGCCGCCAGGCCCGCAAAGCGCAAAAAAAATCCCTACAAAA
Source organism: Stappia sp. TSB10GB4 (assembly GCF_900185745.1). NCBI lineage: Bacteria > Pseudomonadati > Pseudomonadota > Alphaproteobacteria > Hyphomicrobiales > Stappiaceae > Stappia > Stappia sp. TSB10GB4. The sequence goes on from NZ_FYAV01000028.1 coordinate 97, forward strand.
CATAACAATATCATCGCGGGGTGGAGCAGCCTCGTTTCCACGGACCGCTGATGTCCGCTGATACGTCTCCCTTTGCCATATTCGACAGCGTCACGCTCAAGCGTGGCGCTTTTTGCGTTTTCCAGGGCCTCTCGCTGATGCTTTCGGAGCGCCGCATCGCGCTTGTCGGGCTCAATGGCTCGGGGAAGAGTTCGCTGTTGCGCATGCTCAACGGCCTGCTGCTGCCGAATGACGGCGCGGTCACGGTGTTCGGCCTCGACAGCCGCAAGGACCAGCGCAAGCTGCCGCGCCATGTCGGCATGGTGTTCCAGAATCCCGACCACCAGATGATCTTTCCCACCGTGCTGGAGGAACTGTCCTTCGCCCCGCGGCAGCTGGGCGCGAGCCGCGCGGATGCGGACGCGCTGGCGCGGGACCTGCTGGCCAGGAACGGCTGCGCCGATTGGGCGGAACGGCCGGTGGCCCTGCTGTCCGAAGGGCAGAAGCAACTGGTCTGCCTGCTGGCGGTGAGCATCGCTTCTCCACAATTGCTGCTGTGCGACGAGCCCTTCGCCGGTCTCGACCTGTCGTTGCGGCTGCATTTTTCCAGGCACATTGCCGCAAGTCCCTCGCATGTGGTCATGGTCAGTCACGATCTGGAGGCCATTGCCGATTTCGAGCGGGCGATCTGGCTGGAAAAGGGGGCGGTGATGGCGGACGGAGCCCCCCAAGACGTGCTGCCTCGATATCGCGCATTCGCCGCCTCGCGCGCCGCGCAGCTTACCGCGGCCGCCCTGTGATCTCGACCTATCTGCCCGGAACCACGATCCTGCACAGGATCGGCGCCGGCTGGAAGCTGATCGGCCTGCTGGCGACCTCCATGCTGCTGCTGCCCGTGGGCTCGCCGGTCGTCCTTGCCGGCGCGCTGGTGCTGGTGCTGGCGGTCCTCGCGTCGCTCGGGGCGGGGGCGGCGACCGTCCTCCGTTCCTTGAAGCCGCTGGCCGCCGTCGTTCTTTTCATCCTTCTCCTGCATGCGCTCTTCGGAACCCTGGACGCCGGGATCGTGGTTGCCCTGCGGCTGGCATCCTTGCTGCTGCTGGCGACGCTGATCACCCTGACCACCCGGCTCGACGACATGCTGGACGCCTTGACGCCGGTGCTGCGCCCGGCGGCGTTTTTCGGCCTTTCGGAGCGGCGGCTGGCGCTGGCAATCGCGCTGTCCATCCGGTTCACGCCGATGCTGATCGACGTCATGCACCAGCTCAACGAGGCCTATCGGGCAAGATCCGGCCGTAACGGCCATGTCAGACTTGTTGCGCCGCTTTGCCTGCATGCTCTAAATGCCGCCGACCACATTGCCGAGGCGCTGGCTGCCCGCGGCGGTGCCGACGGCTGTCCGCCGGAGGGCGGCGCGCCGAAGAAGGACCGATCCGAGAATGACCGCTGACCGTTCGCTCGTGCATATCGCCATTCATGTCGCGGTGATCTCCGCTCTCGGCTACTACCTGCCGGCCTTTACCACCCCCCTCACCGGCAGCGTCCCGATCACCGTCCAGAGCATGGGAATCATGCTGGCGGGGGTGATGCTTGGCCCTGTCCGGGGAGCGCTGGCCGTGCTGCTGTTCCTGCTGATCGTCGCGCTCGGCATGCCGTTGCTGTCGGGCGGGCGCGGCGGCATCGGCGTGTTCCTGTTGCCATCGGTCGGGTTTCTTGTCGGTTTTCCCGTGGCGGCCTTCGTCTGCGGCCTGATGATGCAGGCCCTGAAGCATCGCCCGGTGTTTCCCGCCGCGCTGCTCGCCTCGTTCGTGGGCGGGATTGTGGTCCTCTACCCGTTCGGCATTCTCGGGATTTCGGTCGTCGCCCAGAAGCCGCTGTTCGAATCGGCGGTCGGCGCGCTTATCTATCTGCCGGGCGACATGCTGAAGTGTCTGGCCACGGCCTTTGTCGCCACCACGATCGACCGGGGACGACCGGATGCGATTTTCCCTCGGCAATAGCCCGGACGCCGCAGGGCGATCCCATGTCGGGGCGACGCTGGACGCGCTCGCCGGTAAAGCCCCCGACCGGGTGGCGGTGAGCGACGGCCGGGAGACGCTGACGCGATCGGAGCTTCTCCGCCGGGTTCAAGCCATGCAGGCCGGTCTTGCGTCGGCCAGGGCGCCGCAGCGCGTGCTGGTCGCGACCGCGGACGCGGTTCCCGCCCTTTGCCGTCTTCTGGCGGCCGCGCGCAGCGGCCGGGCCGCCGTTGTGGTCGACCCGGCACATCTGCAGCGCTACGGCGACGCCATCCGCGACACCTTGGCCCCCCTGATGGTGGAGTGGCCGGTCGCCCTGGAAAAAGATCGCCAGGGTGGCGCCGGGGCCGGCGTGCCGGGCGCGCCATCGCCCCGGCCAGAGGCTCCGTTCTATATTGGCCTGACCTCCGGCTCGACAGGGCGCCCCAAGGCGTTCCAGCGCTCGCACCGGTCCTGGATCGAGAGCTTTCGGCTGGCGGGTGCGGCCTTCGCACTGGACGCGGACGAGCGGGTGTTCGTGCCGGGCGGGCTTGGGCATTCCCTGCATCTGTTCGGCGCCGCCCATGCCCTGCATCAGGGCTGGCGGGTGGACATTGCGCGCGGGTTTCAGCCCGCCGCCGTGATCCGGCGGATGCAGGCCGCCGGCAGCACGGTGCTGGTCGCCACGCCGACGCAGTTGCGCCTGCTGGCGAGGGCGGGCGAACGGGACGGTCTGCGCCTTGCCTGCCTGCGACGGATCCTGATCAGCGGCGCCAAGTGGCACGAACGTGACCGCGATCGCGTCGCCGCGGTCTTTCCGCAGGCCGAGTGCCACGAGTTCTACGGGACGTCCGAGACCAGTTTCATCAGTCATCGCGGCCCGGCGGATGCGTGCAGCGAGGGGGTTGGCCGTCCCTTTCCCGGTGTCGAGGTCGAGGTGCGCGGCGCTGGCGGGGACAGGCTTGCCGAGGGCATGGAGGGTGAGATCTGGGTGCGCAGCCCGCTGCTCTTCGATGGCTATGTCATGGGGGACGAACCCATGACGCGCAGCGCCGATGGCTGGCTGACCGTGGGCGACCGGGGGCATCTCGACAGCGCCGGACGGCTGCATCTTGCCGGGCGCGGCGGTCGCATGATCGTGACGTCCGGGCTCAACGTGTTTGCCGAGGAGATCGAGGCCGTGCTGATGGAGCATGCGGGCGTGCTGCAGGCCGCAGTGTTCGGCGTGGCGGACGGGTTGCGCGGCGCGCGGATCGTCGCGGCGCTGCAGGCCGGAGCGGAGGTCGATCCCGGCGCGCTCCGCCGTCATTGTCTTTTGCGGCTGGAGCGGGCCAAGGTTCCGCTCAGGTTCCATATCCTGGACGACTGGCCGCTGACGCCGGGCGGGAAATCCGATCTTCCGGCGATCGAGGCCGTGGTGTCGAAACGGGAGGAGGCCGCCGATGCCGGCGTTTCTCGTCGCCGCGAGACGTAGCGCCGTCGCCCCGATGGGCGGGGCGTTCGCCGCGCTGGAGGTTGACGCGCTCGCGGCGCCGGTGCTGCGCGCCTGCCTGTCGGACGCAGGGGAGCCGCAGGTGGATGAGGTGCTGGCCGGCAATGCGCTCTATGGCGGCGGCAATCCCGCCCGCCGCGCCGCGCTGCTGGCCGGCCTGCCGGAGACCGTCCCGGCGCTGACGCTTGATCGTCAATGCTGTTCGGGGCTCGATGCGATCCTCCTCGCCGCGCGCCTGGTGGAGGCGGGGGCGGCGAATAGCGTGCTGGCCGGCGGGTTCGAGAGTTATTCCCGCGCGCCTTTGCGCCTGCGGCGGTCGATTGCGGCAGGCGAAACGCCCGTTGCCTATGACCGGCCGCCCTTCACGCCCTGGCCCGACCGCGATCCCGGCATGCCGGATGCGGCGGCGCGCCTTGCCGCCTTGCGGGCGATCGACGAGGACGCGCAGGCCGGTTTTTCCGTCGAGAGCCATGCCAGGGCGCAGGCCGCAGCCGACACGGGACGGTTCGCCGCCGAACTGGTGGAGATCGGCGGGCACTTGCGCGACAGCTACACCCGTCGCCTGACCCGCGAGACCTGCCGGCGGTCGCGCGTCCTTGCCGGAGAGCCGGGGTACCGGGTGCTCTCGGCGACGGCAGCCAGTTCGGCGGATGCCGCCGCCTTCGCGCTGGTCGTCTCGCACACCTGGCTTGAGAGCAGACCGTCGCTGCCGGCCTGCCGGATCCTTGCAGGTGCCGCCCTAGGGGGAGACCCCTGCCTGCCCGGCCTTGCGCCGGTCGCAGCGGCGCGAAAGCTGCTGTCCGCCAAGGCTGTCGATGCCGGGGGCCTTGCCGTCAGCGAGGTGATGGAGGCCTATGCGGTGCAGGCGATGGCCTGCATGACGGATCTCGGTCTCGATCCCGAACGGGTCAATCGCGGGGGAGGGGCGCTTGCCCGCGGCCATCCGATCGGCGCATCGGGAGCGATCCTTGCCGTGCGGCTGTTTCACGAGTTGCAGCGCGAGCCGCCGGGCAGCTTCGGGCTCGCCGCCATTGCGAGCGCCGGTGGCCTCGGCACGGCGCTCCTGTTGCAACGAATATAGGCGGCGCTGTCAGCGCGGCGGATACCAGTAGCGGGCGTTCTCGTCGCCGCGCTGGATCAGCACGAACTGGTTGGCGAACACCCGGTAGCCATGGCTCCAGTTGCCGTCGGGCCAGCGCACCCGTATGACGGCGCGCTCGGCAACGCCCAGGCCGACATGCACGAATCCGGCTTGTCCGGATGCATGGCCGCCGCCGATGCCTATCTCGCGGGTGAGGCTGCGGGCGCCGACGCGAATGCTCAGCTTGGCGCCGACGGCGTTGCGATTGGCGCCATCCTGCGACAGGGCGACGGCGATCCAGTTGCCCAGCGGTTTCGGACGCCGGCCTTCGTCCTCGCGTCCAAGGTTGCGGAACAGGCTGACGGGAGCTTCCCGATTGACGACGACGAGGTCGAGCAGGCCGTCCATGTTGAAATCGGCAAGGCCGGCGCCGCGTCCGCGGCGGTCGAGTGCGATCCCCGCGCGGTCGCCCTGCTCGACGAAGCGGCCGTTCCATTGCTGGATCAGCAGGTTGTCCGGGTCGAAGGCGGCGAAATCGGGCATCGCCTCGACATTGCCCTTGGCGATGAACAGGTCCTGGAGCGTGTCGTTGTTGACGTCCTGGAACTCCGCGTGCCAGCCGGTCGAGGGGCGCATGTCCTCGCCCGTATAGGGGCGGTGCGCCGTCACCCCACGTTCGAAGGCAATGTCCCGGTAGACGGGCAGCAGGTCGTCGCCCTCCTGGTCGATGGTCTGCAGCTTGGTGTCGCCCATGCTGGTGAGGGCATATTCGGGCAGGCCGTCGCCATCGAGGTCGGTGCTGGCGATCCCCATGCCCCAGATCTTCAGGTGGCGCCATCCGTCGCTGCGGCGATAGGGGCGGGGCGGCCGGCCGGGAGGCAGCGCCCAGAGCTGTTCCTCGCCGCCGCGATAGTAGTGACGGTCGTTGGAAATGCGCAGCGCCGGTTCCCCGGAGCGATTCCAGTCGGTGAACAGCATCGACAGGCTGCAATAGCCGGGCGTGAGGACAAAGCTCTCGGAATAGTCCGGTGCCTCACCAGTGCGGGGACGGTGCAGGACGTTGTCGTCGCAGGTTCCCCAGGGCGAGTCGGGGGCGCTGCGGTCGACATAGTTGCCGAAGGCGAGGGTTGGGAAAGCCAGGTCCTTCTCGAACACCGCGGCAAAGCCGGTCGTCCAACCGCGGCCGCCATTGAACGAGAAGCGGCGATTGGCAGGCTCGAAGCGACAGTCGCCGATGCCGCGCAGCACCTGGTTCTCGCCGACCCTCAGCAGAACCAGATCCATTATCCCGTCATTGTCGATATCGAGCGGATAGGCTCCGGTGACATTTTCGAGCAGCCTTTCGGGAATGCCGGTCTCGACCGGCTCGAAGGCGAGCGGACCTCCCGTCGCGGACCTGTTCCGGTAGAGGACCGAAGGTGTGTCGCCGCCGGCAAGAAACAGGTCGGGGCGGCGGTCGCCGTCGCAGTCGATGATCGCCGCGCCGCCGCCGACGAAATACTCCCAAGGGCCGGTATAGCTGTGGTCGATGCCGGCGGGTTTCGCCTCCTCGACAAAGACCGGCACGGGAGCGGGGGCCTCTTCGGCGAAGCCGGTCAGCGGTGCCTGGAGCCCGCCCAACAGGGCGAATGCAAGGACCGCCCAAGCGGGGCGTAGCGCGGTGCCACGGCGCCTCATCGCGAAATCTCCAGGGTGCGCAGGAAGGCGATGATCGCCTGACGGCCGTCGTCGGCAAGGGCTTCATAGGCTTCGCGGGCCGGCCGGGCCGCGCCCGCATGCGCGCGGATCACCTCGTCCAGCGATGTCAGGTCGGCGCGATGACCATAGGGCGCCGTCGAGCCGACGCCCCACAGCTCGGCCGTCAGGAAGACATCCCGGTCGACGAAGCGCTGGCCCAGCAACTCGTTGCCCAGGGTCGGATCGCGGGCATCGGCGATCCGGTGGCGCTTCAGGTCGCCATAGAGCGGAACGAGGATGTTGCCCTCCGCATCCCGTGGCAGGGCCTTGACGAAGTCGAGCGCGGCAAGGTCAATCTCCAGCGGCGCCTCGACATCAGCCTCGCGCAGGGTTCCGGCCGTCTCGATCGGTCCCGGATCGCGGAACACCGCGGAGGCCAGCGGCAAGGCCGGGATATGGCAGGAAGTGCAGCCGATGTCGGCGAAGAGGTCCTCGCCGCGCTCGGAGGCCTGGCGCCAGGCATCCGGAAGATCGTCCTTGCGCGAGGGAGCGGGCAGGGTCGCCTGCCAGACGACCAGTGCGGTCACGTCGGCGGCGGAGATTTCGTCCTCGACCCCGTCCTCGTCGAAGTCGCGTGTGCCGGTCCATGTGGCGCCGAACCGCTCGACGGCCTGGATGCCGTGGTGATGGTTGAGCGCATTGACGGTGAACTGCCGCAGCGAGCCGAAGACGCCTTTCTGGGAGAACGGGCGCAGCACAAGGTCCGCGTCGATGCCGTCGATGGCGGAGACGTCGAGGCCGCCGTCGGGATCGGCGGCGATCCGGCCGAAGGAGACGCCCTTGGCGACGAGGTCGGCGACCGCCGGCGCGCCAGTTCGCCGTGCCGTTGCAAGAGCCTCGTCGCGCTGGCGTTGCAGATCGGCGGTCATCTCGCGCGCCAGCAGTTCGATCAGGCCGGCGCCCTGCAGGGCGGGCGAGCCGCGCTCGTTGGAGAACTGCGGGTCGATCGTGTCGAAGTCGGCGCTTTCGAAACCCTCCGACACGAAGACATTGGCGGTGAAGGAGGCGCCGCCGCCGATCACGGGCTCGTGATGGCACGAGGCGCAGGCGCCGGCGTCGAGACCGGCAAGGCGCTGGAACCGCTGGGGCGGCGGGCGGCGGCGCTTGGTGGGAATGATGGCCTGGGTCGCCATCGGCCGGCCGGCGCCTTCCTCGACCAGAAACTGACCGATGAACAGGCGCTCGCCGCGAGCGCGAAGGGCCTCGATGCGCTCCTGCATCGGCAGTCCCGCGACAGCTTCAAGATCGAGCAGGGTGCCGAGCACCCTCTCGCTCCAGGGCGGCAGATCTGACGCGCCCGCCGCCAGCGGAAAGGCGAGGGCTGCAAGAAGCGGGGCGGCAATACGTTTCCAGCACGGCATCCAGCCTATCCTCCCAGCATCTCCCTCTGATTGCCGTACCCCGTCTCGGAGAAGACCTCCGTATCGAGGGCGTGCAGCGCGCGGGCAACGGTGCCGCGAAGGATGAGATCTTCCTCCCAGGCAATGGCCTCGATCTCGACGCTGCCGCGCAGGTCGCTGACAAGCCCCTCCTCCAGGGCTGCGAGCGCCGCCGCTTCCATCAGCGGATAGGCGTCGGCTGCAGCTCCCGTGACGACGATGCGGCGAGGATCGAGCGTGGCGATCACCCGCGCGAAGGCATAGCCGAGCGCCGTGCCGCCGGCATGAAAGGCCTCCAGCGTGCCGGGGTCGCCGGCGCGGGCGGCGGCGATCAACTCGCGGATCGTCTCCCGGCCGACCGGCAGGCAGGCTGGCGGCGTCTGCAGGTCGAGGCCTCTGGCATGGCGCAGCAGGGCGTAGTCGCCGAGATAGGCTTCCAGGCAGCCACGGCGGCCGCATCGACACAGCGCGCCTCCCGGAATGTGATTGGCATGGCCGATCTCCGCGGCCGCCCCGGTCTCGCCGACGAAGAGGCGGTCGTTGATGAACAGGCCCATGCCGACGCCGTAATCGACGAAGAGGACCGCGAACGTGCCGCCATAGCGCTGCGGGTCGCTGCGGTGCAGGGCCTCGGCGATCATGTTGGTGTCGTTGGACAGCAGGCAGGGCACGCCGAACGCCCGGGCGAGGGGGCCGACGATCTGGACATGGCGCACGGCGAAGGCCGGCGACCAGGCCACCGTGCCGGCGCTGTCGTCGACGACGCCTTGAGAGGCGAGGGCGATGAACGAGGGCGCCACCCCGCCGGTGCGGGCGATGAAGGCCCGCAGGCTGTCGATCAGGATTTCGCTGAAGCCATCGGCGGTCACGGAGGTGCTGTCGAAACCGGCGACATCGCGCCCGACGAGCCGGCCGGCGTAATCGGCGAGGGCCATCTCGATGGTGTTCACCGACAGCTTGACCGCCAGCACCCGCGCCGCCGGACCATGCAGCGCCAGAAGGCTGCGGGGACGGCCCCTTGCGCCCTTCTCGCGCTCGCGCTGGCAGTCGTCCTCGACGCCGGCGACGAGGCCTTCGGAGATCAGGTCGGAGGTGATCGAGGTGACTGTGGCCGGGCTGAGCCGGGTGATGCGTCCAAGATCTATGCGCGCCTGAGGTCCGTTGCGCCGAAGCGCCTGCAAGACAACCGAGCGGTTCTGGCGCCGTATCTGATCGCGGTCGGCCTTCTGCGTCATGCCCATACCAGACTGTTCGTTTCCACCCTGATGGGACATGTGTCCGGAACGCGCCTCGGCAGAAACCGCAATTCACGCCGGCCGGGTGTTTTTGTCATGATCCCGGAGCCTCATCGAGAAACCATGTTGACAGGGGCGGTCGTTTGGAGCAACTTTTTTTCGGACGTCGAAAAAAATAAAATTTCGTCGGCGAACCGGAACGCGACCCCATCGGCCGGGAGGCACAACGCCGGGGTGTTCGTGTCAGCTACAAGATCCTTCGTTCCGCATTTGGGAGGAGCGGGGATAAATCGGAGGAAACACATCATGAGCAGATTCTATCCGCTTCTCGCCGGAGCGCTCCTCATTTCGGTTGCGCTGCCGATGCAGGCGCAGGCGCAGGACATCACCGTCGGCGTGAGCTGGTCGAACTTCCAGGAAGAGCGCTGGAAGACCGATGAAGGGGCGATCAAGGCGGCGCTCGAGGCTGCCGGCGCGACCTATGTTTCCGCCGACGCCCAGTCCTCGTCCGCCAAGCAGCTCTCGGATGTCGAGGCGCTGATCGCGCAGGGCGTCGACGCGCTGATCATTCTCGCGCAGGATTCCCAGGCGATCGGCCCGGCCATCCAGGCGGCGGCCAACGAGGGCATTCCGGTGGTCGGCTATGACCGGCTGATCGAGGACGACCGCGCCTTCTATCTGACCTTCGACAATGTCGAGGTCGGCCGGATGCAGGCCCGCGAGGTCCTGAAGCAGGCGCCGGAAGGCAATTACGTGATGATCAAGGGCTCGCCGACCGATCCCAACGCGGACTTCCTGCGTGGCGGTCAGCAGGAGGTCCTGCAGGAGGCGATCGACGGCGGCAAGATCAAGATCGTCGGCGAAGCCTATACGGACGCCTGGCTGCCGGCCAATGCCCAGCGGAACATGGAGCAGATCCTGACCGCCAACAACAACAACGTGGATGCGGTCGTCGCCTCGAACGACGGAACCGCCGGCGGCGTCGTCGCCGCCCTCACCGCGCAGGGCATGGAAGGCATCCCCGTTTCCGGCCAGGATGGCGACCATGCGGCCCTCAACCGGGTGGCCAAGGGCACCCAGACCGTTTCGGTGTGGAAGGACGCGCGCGAACTCGGCAAGGCGGCCGGCGAGATCGCCGTGGCGCTTGCCAAGGGCGGCACGATGGACAGCATCGAGGGCGCCGGCAAGTGGACCTCGCCCAGCGGCACGGAACTGACCGCCCGCTTCCTGGCTCCGATCCCCGTCACCCGTGACAATCTGTCGGTGGTGGTCGATGCGGGCTGGATCACCAAGGATGCCCTTTGCCAGGGCGTCAGCGGCGGTCCGGCGCCCTGCAACTGAGCCTGAACCCAGAGCAGAGCAAGGCCCTGTCCCGATTCCGGTCGGGGCAGGGCGGGCCGAGGATGGCTGACATCCGGCCCCGAGGCGATGCGTGAGGCGCGCGCCTCCAAGCGGGAGCTTTTCCATGTCTGATACCGCAGTGTCCGGGCAGAAGGCGCCGGCGAACAGGTCATTTTTTTCCGCGCTGCAGATCGACACGCGCCTGCTCGGAATGATCGGCGCGTTCGTCGCCCTGTGCCTGGTGTTCAATGTGTTCACCGGCGGCAATTTCCTGACGCCGCGCAACATCTTCAACCTGACGATCCAGACGGTCTCCGTCGCCATCATGGCGACCGGCATGGTGTTCGTCATCGTCACCCGCCATATCGACCTGTCCGTCGGGTCGCTGCTGGCGACCGTGGCGGCGGTCATGGCCATCGTTCAGACCCAGATCCTGCCGGGGGTCTTCGGCTTGCAGCTCGGGCATCCGGCGATCTGGATCCTGGCGATCCTCGCCGGTGTGGTGGTCGGCACGGTGATCGGCGCCTTCCAGGGCGTTCTGATCGGCTATCTCGGCATTCCCGCCTTCATCGTCACGCTCGGCGGGTTGCTGGTCTGGCGCAATGCGGCCTGGTTCATCACCGACGGCCAGACGATCGGGCCGCTCGATGCGCGGTTCACGATGATCGGCGGCATCGGCGGCACGCTGGGGGTCACATGGTCGTGGATCTTCGCCGTGCTGGCGGTGGTCGCGGCGCTGGCGCTGCAGGTCTCCGCGCGGCGGCGCAAGCAGAAGCACGGCTTCCCGGTCAAGCCGATCTGGGCGGAGGCGGCGCTCGGCGCCATCGTCGCGGGCGCCATCGTCGGGTTCATTGCGATCCTCAACGCCTATCAGGTGCCCGCGCGGGTGCTGCAGCGCGATTTCGCCGCGCGCGGCCTGGAGGTGCCGGAGGGCTATACCGCAGGCTACGGGCTTCCCTATTCGGTGCTGCTGCTGATCGTCGTTGCTGTCTGCATGACGGTGGTGGCCCGGCGGACGCGGCTCGGGCGCTACATCTTCGCGGCGGGCGGCAACCCGGACGCGGCCGAGCTGTCGGGCATCAACACGCGCCTGCTGACGGTCAAGATCTTCGCGATCATGGGCGGGCTTTGCGCCCTGTCGGCGGCAGTGGCATCCGCCCGCCTCGGCTTTTCCACCAATGATATCGGCACGCTGGACGAATTGCGCGTGATCGCGGCTGCCGTGATCGGCGGCACGGCGCTGTCCGGCGGCATCGGCACCATCTACGGCGCCATTCTCGGCGCGCTGATCATGCAATCGCTGCAGTCCGGCATGGCGATGGTCGGCGTCGACGCGCCGCTGCAGAACATCGTCGTCGGCGTCGTGCTGGTCGTGGCGGTGCTCGTCGATATCCTCTATCGCAAGCGGACGGGAGACTGAGCCATGGCAACGCCCCTCGTACAGATGAAGGACATCTGCATTTCCTTCGGCGGCGTGCATGCGGTCGATCATGTCGATGTCGACCTTTACCCGGGCGAAGTGGTCGGGTTGCTCGGCCACAACGGCGCTGGCAAGTCGACCCTGATCAAGGTCCTGTCGGGGGCCTACCGCGCCGACAGCGGCGAGATCCTGATCGACGGCAAACCGGCGACGATCAACAGTCCGCGGGACGCGCGCAACCTCAATATCGAGACGATCTACCAGACGCTGGCGCTGGCCGACAATCTGGACGCCGCCTCGAACCTGTTCCTCGGGCGCGAAATCGTGACCCCTCTCGGTTTCGTCGACGATGATGCGATGGAGGCCGAGACCCGCAAGATCCTCAGCCGGCTCAATCCGAACTTCCGCAAGTTCAAGGCGCCGGTGAAGGCCCTGTCCGGCGGGCAGCGGCAATCGGTGGCGATTGCCCGGGCGGTCTATTTCAACGCCCGGATCCTGATCATGGACGAGCCGACGGCGGCGCTTGGCGTCCATGAGACGCAGATGGTTTCCGACCTCATCAAGGAGCTCAAGAAGCAGGGGCTCGGCATCTTCCTCATCAGCCACGACATTCATGATGTGTTCGATCTGGCCGACAGGCTCGTGGTGATGAAGAACGGCAAGCTGGTCGGGAGCGCCCGCACGCAGGACGTCACCAAGGACGAGGTGCTGGGAATGATCATCCTCGGAAAATGTCCGGACGGCGCCGTTCCCGGCCCCGGCGCGTTCATGGATGCCTCCACCGCCGCGTGATGCGGTGCGGCAAGGCGGTTGGACGGCAGGCTTTTTCCGGTCGGGACTTCTCATCGGGAGCGAGTTCCCTTAGGCTTTGCGCATGAACGCGCCGCCGCCCGTTTCCGATGACATGGCCCTGTTTCTGGATTTCGACGGAACGCTTGTCGAGATTGCCAGGACACCCGGCGCGGTCGAGGCGAGCGGAGCGATGATCGCGTGTCTGGAAGGGATCGTCGCCCATCTCGGCGGCGCCCTGGCGATTGTCAGCGGCCGACCCATCCATGAGATCGACCACCATCTCGCGCCGTTGCGGCTTCCCTGCGCCGGTCTGCACGGACTTGAGACCCGGCTGCATCCGGACGACGAGATCGAACGCGCGCCGATCGGCCCGGAGATCGAGGCGCTGAAGGCAGCGCTTGCCGGCAGCGGGTTGCTCGGGCGCGGCGTTTCCATCGAGGACAAGGGCGCGGCCATCGCTGTTCACTACCGGATCGCCCCGGACTGCGAAGATGCGGTCGTGGAGGTGATGCAAGCGGCCGTCGCCGAGCTTCCCGACCTGCATCTCGTCCGCGGCAAGATGGTGGTGGAGGCCAAGCCCGCCTATCGCGACAAGGGCTGGGCGGTCGGCGCCTTCATGGACCTTGCCCCCTTTCGCGGGCGGACCCCGGTCTTCGTCGGCGATGACGTGACCGACGAGGACGGGATCCGCGCGGCCGAAGCCGTGGGCGGCTTCGGGGTGAAGGTGGGAACCGCCGAGAGCCTCGCCCGGTTTCGTGTCAGCGACGTCGCCGGTGTGCGCGACTGGCTGGCCCTCGGCCTTCCGGCAAAGGCACTGGCAAGGACACGATCTTCATGATGTTCGATCGCAAGGCTTCCCTCGATCTCGCGCTGGTCGGCAATTGCTCGATCACGGCACTGATCGACAGGATGGCGCGGGTGGTCTGGCTGTGCCTGCCACGGTTCGATGGTGATCCTGTCTTCCATGGGCTGCTCGGCACCTGCAGCGACGAAAGGGACGGCCTGTTCGCCATCGAACTGGAAAATGCCAGCCGCAGCGAGCAGTCCTATCTGGAAAACACCGCCATCGTGGTGACGCGGATCTTCGACGACGCCGGCAATGCCATCGAGATCACCGACTGCGCGCCGCGCTTCCAGACCAAGGGGCGGATGTTCCGTCCGACGGCGCTCGTCCGGCGGGTACGGCCGATCTCCGGCCATCCGAGAATTCGCGTCCGGTGCCGACCGCGCTTCGACTACGGTGCACGCGCACCGGAGGTGACCTATGGCTCCAATCACATGCGCTTCGTCGACAACGGCCAGACCGTGCGCCTGACGACGAACGCCTCGATCACCTATGTGCGCGACGAGACGCCGTTTCTGCTCGACGGCCCTGTCTCCTTCTATTTCGGGCCCGACGAGAGCCTGACGCATCACCCCGAAACCCTGTGCCGGGAGTTCGAGGAAGAGACCGCATTGCATTGGCGGATGTGGACCCGCCGCCTCGGCCTGCCCCTCGACTATCAGGAGGCGGTGATCCGCGCCGCGATCACGCTGAAACTGTGCACCTATGAGGAAACCGGCGCGATCATCGCGGCGGTAACGACCTCGATTCCCGAAGCCGCCAACAGCGGGCGAACCTGGGATTACCGCTATTGCTGGCTGCGCGACGCGTTTTTCGTGGTGCGGGCTCTGAACTCGCTCTCCGAGATGGAGACGATGGAGAACTATCTCCGTTACATCAACAACATCGCCTCGATGACCGGTGGCGGTCACGTGCAGCCGCTCTACGGGATCGCGCTGGAGGAGCGGCTGATCGAGCGGACGGTCGATCTGCCTGGTTATCGGGGAATGGGGCCGGTCAGGGTCGGCAATCAGGCCTATGAGCATTTCCAGCACGACGTCTATGGCAACATCGTGCTTGGCGCCTCGCAGGCTTTTTTCGACAAGCGTCTCTTGCGGCAGCCCGGTGTTGACGATTTCGAACGGCTGGAGGTGATCGGCGAGCGTGCTTTTGCCATGCACGACCAGCCCGATGCCGGTCTGTGGGAGTTGCGCACGCGCGCCCGCGTCCATACCTCGTCCTCGCTGATGTGCTGGGCGGCGTGCGACCGGCTGGCCAAGATCGCCCGCCAGTTCGACCGGCAGGAGCGGGCGCTGTTCTGGCAGGACCGCGCCGATACCATCCGCTCGGCGATCCTGTCGCGGGGATGGAATGCCGACACCAACGCTTTCGTCGAAAGCTTCGAGGGACGCGATCTGGACGCCAGCCTGCTGCTGATTGCCGAGGTCGGTTTCCTGCCGCCGCAGGATCCGCGTTTCATCGCGACAGTGGAACGCATCGGTGCCACGCTTCGCCGTGGCAAGCATCTCTTCCGCTATCACGCGGCCGACGATTTCGGCGCGCCGGAGAACGCCTTCAATATCTGCACCTTCTGGTACATCGACGCCCTGGCGCGGATCGGCCGCAAGGAGGAGGCCTGCGAGATCTACGAGACGATGCTGGCCTGCCGCAACCATGTCGGTCTGCTCTCGGAGGACACCGACCCGGCAACCGGTGAAATGTGGGGCAACTTTCCGCAAACCTATTCGATGGTCGGGATCATCAATTGCGCCACCCGGCTGTCCGCGGGGTGGGAGAGCCTCGTCTGACACGTGCGCCCGGGGTCCCCGCCAACGGGTTCCGCGATCGATGACGGTGCTGTCCGGGTGCGCTCGCCGCTCGGCGCCGAGGCACTCGCCGCGCAACACCACGGAGAACCCAATGTCCAGACTCGTCGTCGTTTCCAACCGTGTCGGTCCGCTCAAGGATACCGGCCGGGCTGGCGGTCTGGCGGTGGCGCTGGTCGATGCCCTGAGCGAGACGGGGGGGCTGTGGTTCGGCTGGAGCGGCGACCTCTCCGAGGAGGGAACCTTCGGCACCCTCAAAGAGGGCGGCGGCACGCGCAAGGTGGCGATGGCGACGGTCGACATGGCCCAGGCCGATTACGACGAGTTCTATGCCGGCTATGCCAATCGCACGCTCTGGCCGGTGCTGCATTATCGCCTCGACCTTGCGGTTTTCGACCGACGTTTCGAGGACGGCTATCGGCGGGTCAACGAGCGGTTCGCGACGCGTCTGCGTCCGCTGCTCCAGGCCGACGACATCATCTGGGTGCATGACTACCATTTCCTGCCCTTCGCGGCGGAGCTGCGGGCGATGGATATCGGCAATCCGATCGGGTTCTTCCTGCACATTCCCTTCCCGGCCCCGGAAATTCTGGCTGGCCTGCCCAACGCAGAAAGGCTGGTCCGGCGAATGCTGGCCTATGACGTGATCGGCTTCCAGACGCGAAGGGATGCCGCCAATTTCCGCCGCTTCGCGGTGGAAGAGCTTGGAGCGGTCGAACGTGACGGGGGCGCGCTGGAGGTCGGCGGCGGCGTGGTGATCGCCCGCGCCTTTCCCATCGGCATCGATGCGGCCGGCTTTGCCCGGCAGGCGACGACGCCGGAAGCGCGGCGCAACACCGCGCGCATGGAGAAGCTGCTGGCGGGGCGCCAGCAGATCATCGGTGTCGACCGGATCGATTATTCCAAGGGCCTGCCGGAGCGGTTTCGCGCCTTCGATCGCTTGCTGGAGGACTATCCCGAGAACCGGGGCAGGGTGAGCCTGATGCAGGTGGCGCCGCCGTCCCGCGCCGAACTGGACGCCTATGCGGAAATCCGCCGCGAGCTCGAGGAGTTGACGGGGAACATCAACGGGCGTTTCGCCGATGTCGACTGGACACCGATCCGCTACATGACCCGGTCCTTCACCCGGCGGGCGCTCGCCGGGATCTATCGCGCGAGCCGCGTCGCGCTGGTGACGCCGCTGCGGGACGGTATGAACCTGGTGGCCAAGGAGTATGTCGCGGCGCAGCGGGCGGAGGATCCGGGCGTGGTGGTGCTGTCGCGCTTCGCGGGGGCGGCGGAGGACATGCCGGAGGCGCTGATCGTCAATCCGCATTCGGCGGAAGGGGTGGCATCGAGCCTGCAGACGGCGCTCAACATGCCGCTGGAGGAGCGCCGCTCGCGCTGGCAGGCGCTCTATGAGCGCATCTGCCAACACGATGCGGCGGCCTGGGCCGGCTCGTTCCTGGAGACCTTGCGCGGCCGTGCGACCATCTGACGGCGCAAGGCTTGACCGAAGCGGGAAAGGGGAGCGGGCCTGCCGCTCTCCCAGAACCCCTCGCGGATCAGGCCATCGTCACTCGGCCGCGTCGACCTTGATCACGCCGCGGCGGATCTGATCCTCCTCGATCGACTCGAACAGGGCACGGAAGTTGCCCTCGCCGAAGCCCTCGTCGCCCTTGCGCTGGATAAACTCGAAGAAGATCGGCCCGATGACGGTCTTGGAGAAGATCTGCAGCAGGATCTTGGTCATGCCGCCGTTCACCACGCCTTCACCGTCGATCAGGATGCCGTGCTTTTTCATCCGTTCGATCGGCTCGTCATGGCCGTGCACACGGTCGCGCGACATCTCGTAATAGGTGTCGGGCGGGCCGGGCATGAATTTGAGGCCGTTGTCCGACAGGCGGTCGGTGGCGTCGTAGATATTGTCCGTGCCGACTGCGATGTGCTGGATGCCTTCGCCCTTGTACTTGCGCAGGTACTCGGCGATCTGGCTGGTCTCGTCCTTCGATTCGTTGAGCGGGATGCGGATCTTGCCGCAGGGCGAGGTGATCGCGCGGCTGACAAGGCCGGTGATGCGGCCGTCGATGTCGAAGAAGTGGATCTGCTTGAAGCCGAACAGGTCGCGGTAGAAGTCCCACCACTTGTCCATGTTGCCGCGATAGACATTGTGGGTCAGGTGGTCGAGATAGTAGAAGCCGACGCCCGCCGGGCGCGGATCGCGCTCGTCCAGCCACTCGAACTCGTCGTCATAGGCCGAGCCCTTGGCGCCATAGGTCTCGACGAAATAGAGCAGCGAGCCGCCGATGCCGACGATGGCCGGGACATTGAGCGCCTTGTCGTCGCCGACATAGGGCGTCGCGCCCTTGCTCACCGCGTGCTCGAACGCGTGGCGCGCATCGACCACACGCCAGGCCATCGAGGGAGCGCAGGGGCCGTGCTCCTCGACAAAGCGCATCGCATGCGAGCCGGGCTCCGCATTCAGCACATAGGTGATGTCGCCCTGACGGTAGAGGGTGATCGCCTTGCTCTTGTGCCGGGCCACGGGCACATAGCCCATGCGGCGGAACAGGGCGTCGAGCTTGTCCGGTTCGGGATGGGAAAACTCGACGAACTCGAAGCCGTCCGTGCCGGCCGGGTTGGTCTCGTCGATCCTGGCGGGCGGAGCGTCGTGCGGAAACGGTCCCATGTTGTCCTCCTCTGGAACACGGTCTTGCAAGCTTCGCACAGTATGCGGCCGGATCGATGCAAGGTGCGTGCATTTTGGGTGGCATATGATCTATCTATGCATGAAACATGCATGATAGCGATGGGGGTTGCACAGGTTGACGGATCTGGACTCTTTCGACATTCGCCTGCTCGCAAGCCTGCAGGACGACGCGTCGGTTACCAACCAGCAACTGGGCGAGCGGATCGGCCTGTCTGCCTCGCAGGTCTCCCGGCGGCGGCAGAGGCTGGAAGAGGCCGGCGTCATCCGCCGCTACCGGGCCGATGTCGACGCGGCCGCCGTCGGCTTCAGCGTCGTTGCCTTCGTCGGCGTCGCACTCAACGCGCACAGCCGGCAGAACGCCCGCCGCTTTCGCGACCTGGTACGAGCTCTGCCAGAGGTCCAGGAGGCGCATGTGCTGACGGGCGACATGGATTACATGCTGAAGGTCGCGGTGGCGGATCTGGCCGCCCTCTCGCGTTTCATCAATGACGAGCTGCTGCCGCATGACGCGGTGCGCAATGTCCGCTCGTCCATCGCCATGGAGACTTTGAAGGACGACAATCGCCTGCCTTTTGCCTGACGGGCGAACTCCGCCGCTTGCGGCCGGCTCGGCGCCTTCCCATCTGCAGACAGGGCACGGCGATCCGCACGAAACTGCCCGAAGAGACCCGCTGACCGAGGAGTGAAGGCGACCATGTTCGATGCGCGCAAACTGCTGGAGGAGTTTCTGGGGTCGACGGCCGGAACTTCGGGAGGCGGGCAAGGCGGCGGCGGGCCGGACGACCTTCTTCGGCGCGGCCAGGAGTATCTGCGGTCCAACTCGGGCAGCCTTGCCCGCGGGGCACTGGCCGGCGGCCTCGCGGGGCTTCTGCTCGGTACCAAGGGCGGTCGCAAGCTCGGCAAGTCGGCGCTGACCTATGGCGGCATGGCCCTGGTGGCGGGCCTCGCCTACAAGGCCTATCGCGACTATCGGGGAGAAGGCGCGACGCCGGCGCCGGTGCTGCCGCCGCCGGACGAGTCTCCGTTCTCGCCGACCAATCAGCCCGGCGGGGAGCAGGACTTCGCCCTGGTTCTGCTGACGGCGATGATCGCGGCGGCGAAAGCGGACGGGCATATCGACGCGGACGAGCAGCGCAGGATCTTCGACAAGCTGGATACGCTGGCCCTCGACAGCGAGGCCAAGGCTTTCGTGATGGACGAGTTGCGGGCGCCGCTCGACATCGAGCGGGTGGTCAGGGGTGCGAGGAGCCCGGAGGCCGCGCTGGAGATCTATGCCGCTTCGCGGCTTGCCATCGATCCGGATCATCCGGCGGAGCGTGCCTATCTGCAGATGCTTGCCGCCCGCCTCGGACTGGAGCCTGGCCTTGCCGAAGAGGTCGACAGGGCCGTTGCGGAGGTGAACGGCGCGTCCTGACACGGCCGGCGTCTTCTTCTCTCCCGGGTGGGTGTTCCCGCCTTGCCTTCGCTTGCGGCAGCGGGCATCGTTCCGCTCCACGGGGCTAGGCAGGGAGGAACCATGCGCGACCTGGGGGAATGGGACTACGTGGTCGTCGGCGCGGGGTCGGCCGGATGTGTGCTGGCAAACCGCCTTTCGGCCGATCCGCAGGTCAAGGTCCTGCTGCTGGAGGCCGGCGGCAAGGACGATTACGTCTGGATCCACATTCCCGTCGGCTATCTCTACTGCATGGGCAATCCCCGGACCGACTGGGGCTTCAAGACCGCGCCGGAGCCCGGCCTCAACGGCCGCTCGCTGGCCTATCCGCGCGGCCGCGTGCTCGGCGGCTGCTCGGCAATCAACGGCATGATCTACATGCGCGGCCAGGCCCGCGACTATGACGGATGGCGCCAGATGGGGCTGGAGGGCTGGGGCTGGGACGATGTCCTGCCGCTGTTCCGGCGTGCCGAGGACCATTATCAACTGTCCGACGACATGCATGGCCGGGGCGGCGAATGCCGGGTCGAGGAGCAGCGCCTGTCCTGGGCGATTCTCGATGCGGTGCGCGATGCCTGCGAGGAAGTCGGCATTCCGAAGATCGACGACTTCAACCGCGGCGATAATTTCGGCTCCTCCTACTTTCAGGTGACGCAGCGCGGCGGTATCCGCTGGACGGCGGCAAAGGGATTTCTCAAGCCCGTGGCCGACCGGCAGAACCTGCGGATCCTCACGGGCGCGCAGGTGACCCGGCTGGTGACCTCCGACGGGCGGGTGAGCGGTGTCGAGCTCACTGTCGACGGCACTCCGGCGCATGCCCGCGTTGCGGGCGAGCTGGTGCTGTCGGCCGGGGCCATCGGGTCACCGCAGATCCTCGAACTCTCCGGCATCGGCGATCCGGACGTGCTTGCCCGCCAGGGCATCGATGTGATCGCCGAAAGCCGTCAGGTGGGCAACAACCTGCAAGATCATCTGCAGATCCGCACGATCTTCAAGGTCAGCGGGGCGGTCACGCTGAACCAGCTCGCCTCCAGCCTGTTCGGCAAGGCGAGGATCGCGATGCAATACGCGCTGTCGCGTTCCGGGCCGATGTCGATGGCCCCGTCGCAGCTCGGCGTGTTTGCCCGTTCCGATCCGTCTTTCGAGACTGCGAACATCGAGTATCACGTGCAGCCGCTGTCGCTGGACAGGTTCGGTGAGCCGCTGCACCCCTTCCCGGCGATCACCTTGAGCGTGTGCAATCTGCGCCCCGAAAGCCGGGGCAGCGTGCATGTCGCAAGCCGGGATCCGCTGGCACATCCCGAGATCCGCCCGAACTACCTGTCCACGGCCGGCGATCGCAAGGTTGCTGCCGACAGCATCCGGCTGACGCGGCGTATCATGGCGACGGATGCCATGGCCCGGTTCTCGCCTGTCGAGCATCTGCCGGGTCCGCTGGTGCGCAGCGACGAGGACCTGGCGCGGGCGGCGGGCGATATCGGCACGACGATCTTCCATCCGGTCGGCACCTGCCGGATGGGCGCGGATGAGGCGTCGGTCGTCGATGGGCGGTTGCGGTTGCGGGCCGTTGCCGGCGTTCGTGTTGCCGATGCCTCCGTCATGCCGGCGATCACCTCGGGCAACACGGCGGTGCCGACGATGATGATCGCCGAGAAGGCGGCGGAGATGATCCGCGCGGACCGGCGCGCCTGAACCTCGACGTTCTGGCCTGTTGCCCCGCGTCCGTGGAGGGGGCGGTGTCGATGGTTTGCTTGCGCTGCAGGAGCAGAGCCAAGCCTCAAACGCAAAGACCCCGGCGATGCCCTATCGCCGGGGTCTTTTGCGCGGGGGCGAGATCTGCTCTCGCCCCCGTGTGCGGCTGCTTCAGACGATGCTGCCAAGCTTCATCGCGACGCCCATGTCGCCGGCAACCTTGATCTTGCCGGTCATGAAGGCGGTGGTCGGATTGAGGTTGCCGGCCAGCAGCTCGGCGAGATTGGCCTGCGAGATCGAGATCGTGCAATCGGCGTCCTTGTCCTCGTTGGAGACGCTCGCCCCCTCCACATAAATCACCCCGGCATCGCCGCAGTTGAACTTCACGCTGTCGGAAATGCCGCCGCCGGCCACCTTGCCGCGAATGGTCTGCGTCAGTTCGTCCATCGTCATGCTGTATCCTCCTGTCGACGGTTCGTCCGGTGCCTGCACACAAGCATGACGCTTACGTAATCGTCAAGCCGTAACGAGAGGCCGGAACCTCTCCGCTGCCGCCGAGCGGTCCGATCGTTCAGTGATTGTCGCGCGGCAGCCCCTTGGTGGCGGCGATGTCACGATAATTGACGGCCGGCTTCAGGACCATGCCCCTGTCGAACTGGTCGACGATGCCGCGCTGGATCTCCTGCCAGGGGGTCTGGTGCTCGGGAAAGGCAAAGCCGCCAGATGCGGCAAGCTCCGCCCGTCGCCGCTCCAGTTCCGTCGCGTCGATGAGGATATCGGCGGTGCATTTGCGCAGGTCGATGCGCACGCGGTCGCCGGTTTTCAGCAGCGCGAGGCCGCCGCCGGCCGCCGCTTCCGGCGAGGCATTGAGGATCGAGGCCGAACCGGAGGTGCCGGATTGCCGCCCGTCGCCGATGCAGGGCATCGCGTGGATGCCGCGCTTGATCAGGGCCGCGGGCGGCTGCATGTTCACCACCTCGGCGCCGCCCGGGTAGCCGATCGGGCCGGTGCCGCGGATGAACAGCAGGCAATGCTCGTCGATCTGAAGGTCCGGATCGTCGATGCGGTGGTGATAGTCCTCGGGTCCCTCGAAGACGATGGCGCGGCCCTCGAAGGCGTCGGGATCGTCGGGATTGGAGAGGTAGCGGTCACGGAACTCCTTCGAGATCACGCTGGTCTTCATGATCGCGCTGTCGAAGAGGTTGCCCTTCAGGTTCAGGAAGCCCGCCTTGTCGACCAGCGGATCGCTTACCGGCCGGATGACCCGCGTATCGAGGTTCTCCGCCTCCCGGCAATTGTCGCCGAGGCTCTTGCCGTTGACGGTCAGCGCCTGCGGGTGTGGCAGGCGGTTCGCCTTCATCAACTCGCCGATGACCGCCGGCACGCCGCCGGCATGGTGATAGTCCTCGCCGAGATACTCGCCGGCCGGCTGCATGTTGACGATCAGCGGAACGTCGTGGCCGAGCCGCTGCCAGTCGTCATTGTCGAGCAGCACGCCGAGATGCCGGGCAATGGCGTTCAGATGGATCGGCGCATTGGTCGAGCCGCCGATGGCCGAGTTGACGACGATGGCGTTCTCGAAGGCTTCGCGGGTCATGATGTCGGAGGGCTTCAGGTCCTCCCAGACCATGTCGACGATCCTGAGGCCCGTCTGGTAGGCGAGTTGTGCGCGCTCGCGATAGGTGGCGGGAATGGCCGCCCCGCCGGGAAGCTGCATGCCGAGGGACTCGGCCAGCGAGTTCATCGTCGTCGCCGTGCCCATCGTGTTGCAGTAGCCGACGGAGGGAGCGGAGGAGGCGACGAGGTCCATGAAGCCGGCATAGTCGATCTCGCCGGCCGCCAGCATCTCTCGCGCTTTCCAGACGATGGTACCGGAGCCGGTCCGCTCGCCCCGGTGCCAGCCATTGAGCATCGGCCCGACCGACAGCGCGATGGCCGGAATGTTGACGGTCGCCGCCGCCATCAGGCAGGCGGGCGTGGTCTTGTCGCAGCCAATGGTCAGCACCACGCCGTCGATCGGATAGCCGTAGAGCAGTTCGACGAGGCCGAGATAGGCGAGGTTGCGGTCGAGCGAGGCGGTCGGCCGCTTGCCGGTCTCCTGGATTGGGTGCACCGGAAACTCGAAACAGATGCCGCCGGCCTCGCGGATGCCCTCGCGCACCCGCTTGGCCAGTTCGATGTGGTGGCGGTTGCAGGGCGAGAGATCGGATCCCGTCTGGGCGATGCCGATGATCGGCTTGCCGGACTGCAATTCCTCCCGCGTCAGCCCGTAGTTGAGGTAGCGCTCGATATAGAGCGCCGTCATGCCCGGATCGTCCGGATTGTCGAACCAAGCGCGGGAACGAAGGGTCTTGGGATCTCTGGTTCTCATGCCGGTCTCCGGTGGCGTGTGGCTACCTATTTGTAATACAATAATCGCCGGATCAATGCCGAGCCCGATGTTTTCAGCCGTCTTTTGCCCGCCAGCGGCGCAACAGCGCGGCATTGGTCACCACCGAGACCGAGGACAGGGCCATCGCCGCACCGGCCAGCGCTGGCGTGAGCAGGCCGAACGCTGCCAGCGGAATGCCGACGACATTGTAGATGAAGGCCCAGAACAGGTTCTGGCGGATCTTGCGGACCGTGGCACGCGAGATGTCGATGGCGTCGGCGACGAGATCCGGGCGGGCGCGCATCAAGGTGACGCCGGCGGTTTCCATCGCGACTTCCGTGCCGCTGCCCATGGCGATGCCGACGCTGGCTGCGGCAAGGGCGGGGGCGTCGTTGACACCGTCGCCGACCATGGCGACGGTGCGGCCCTTGCCCGTCAGTTCGGCGACCGTCTCGGCCTTGCCTTCGGGGGCCACGCCGGCAATGATCCGGGCGATACCGGCTTCCGCCGCGACCGCTTTTGCAACGGCTTCCGTGTCGCCGGTGAGCATCACCGTTTCGATCTTCATGTCGGCGAGCCGGCGCAGCGCGGTCGGCGTCTCGGCACGCAGGGTGTCGGCCATGGCGATCACGCCGACCGCCCGGCCGGCAATGGCAATGCCGGCGCAGGTCTTTCCCTGGGCCTCGAACTCCCGGAAAATCTGCTGCACGAGGAAGGTGTCGACCGCGTGGGTCTCGAGCAGCCGGCGATTGCCGATGAGGACCTGTTCGCCGGCAATGTCTGCGACGATTCCCTGGCCCGCGATGGCGCGGAACTGTCCGGGACGCGCAAGCTGGAGGCCGCGCTCGCGGGCGGCCGCGACGATGGCCCCGGCCAAAGGATGCTCGCTCGGCAACTGGGCGCTGGCGGCGATCAGCAGCAGTCGATCCGGATTGCCGTCGAAGGGGCGAATGTCGGTGACGGCCGGAGTGCCGCGGGTCAGGGTTCCGGTCTTGTCGAAGACGACGGTGTCGACGGAGTGCGCGGTCTCCAGAGCCTCGATGTCGCGGATCAGGATGCCGGCGCGGGCCGCCGCCCCGGTGCCGGCGACCAGCGCCGTCGGCGTGGCAAGGCCGAGCGCGCAGGGGCATGCGATCACAAGAACCGCCACGGTGGCGCCGATGGTTGCGTCAAGCCCCGCGCCCGAGAACCACCAGGCGGCGAAGGTTGCGAGCGCCACGACGACGACGATCGGCACGAACACCGCCGATACCTGGTCCACCAGCTTCTGGACGGGAGCCTTGGAGCTCTGCGCGTTCTCGACGAGGCGAATGATCGCCGCGAGTTTGCTGTCGCCGGCGACGGCGGTCACTTCCACGGTGAGCGCGCCGGACCCGTTGATCGTGCCGCCGATCACCTGGTCGCCGGGCGTCTTCGCTACCGGCAGGCTTTCACCGGTCAGCAACGCCTCGTCCACCTCGCTTGCTCCCTCGCGGACCGTCCCGTCGACAGGCACGCGCTCGCCCGGGCGCACGAGGATGGTGTCGCCGGGAAACAGGCTCTCGACGGCAACGGTTTCGATGTCCTGGCCGGAAACAAGATGGGCGACCTGGGGCTTCAGCTCGCTCAAGGCACGGATGGCGGCGGTGGTCGTGCGCTTGGCGCGCATTTCAAGCAGCTTGCCGAACAGGATCAGGGTCAGGATGACCGCCGAGGCCTCGAAATAGAGATGGCCGGGTTCCTGCGGCCAGGCCAGCACGGTCAGGATCAGGCTGTAGCCATAGGCGGCGGTGGTGCCCAGAACGACGAGGACGTCCATATTCGCACCGCCGCCGGCAAGGGCTTTCCACGCCCCGACATAGAAGCGGCGGCCGACAAGGACCTGCACGAAACCGGCCAGGATCGCCTGAGCCCAGGCCGGCGGCATCAGCATCATGCCGAAGGGTGCTGCCGCCATCGAGGCGACCATGGGGGCGGACATCAGCGCGGAGAAGACCAGAAGCAGCAGGGTGCGCCGTTCGTCGCGGCGGGTGCGGGCGTCGGTCTCGTCCTGCCGGCGCTTCTCGTCCTGCCAGCCGGTCGAGCGCTCGCTGGCTGAATAGCCCGTCGCTTCGATGGCGGAGACGATGTCACCGGTGGACACGCTGCCATCCGTCTCGATCACCGCGGTTTCGAGCGGCAGGTTGACCGAGGCGCGCAGGATGCCGGGCTTGCGCCGCAGCACCTTCTCGACGCGGGCGGAGCAGGCGGCGCAGGTCATGCCGCCGATGTCGAGATGGACAAGGGCACGGGTGTCGGTCGCTGGCGCGGCGGCCATCGGGGCGATGTCGGGGGCGGCCTGGGTCATCCGCGTGTCTCCGTTGCGGGCGCCCGACCGCTGGGAGGGCGGCGGCGCCGATGATCTCGACACCGGGTATAGGCCTTCCGGTCGCTGGAAGGTCAAGGGGGCGTCAGGTGCGCCCTTCCTCGACCGCATGGCATGCCACGCCGGTACTGCCGATCTCCCGCAACAGCGGCAGATCCCGCTTGCAGCGGTCATTGGCCAAAGGGCAGCGGGGATGGAAGGCGCAGCCGCTCGGCGGATTGATCGGGTTGGGAATCTCGCCTTCCACCGGGCGCCGGGGCGTGCCCGTCATCTCCAGGTCCGGGATCGCGGCCAGCAGCATCCGGGTGTAGGGGTGGCGCGGATTGCGGAAGAGCTCCCGGCTCTCCGCCACCTCGACCAGGCGGCCGAGATACATGACGCCGATGCGCCTGGCCATGTGGCGGACGACGGCGAGATCGTGACTGATGAACAGGTAGGTCAGTCCGAACTCGTCCTGCAGGTCGCGCATCAGGTTGAGGATCTGCGCCTGCACGGAGACGTCCAGCGCCGAGGTCGGCTCGTCGCAGACGAGGAACTCCGGCTTCGAGGCGAGCGCGCGGGCGATACAGATGCGCTGGCGTTGCCCGCCGGAAAACTCGTGCGGATACTTGGCGCCGTCGCGCGGATGCAGGCGCACCAGCTCGAGAAGTTCGCCGACGCGGGCCGCAATCGCGTCCTCGGAGCTTTCCAGGCGGAAGGCGCGGATCGGCTCGGCGATGATCCGGTCGACGCGCCAGCGCGGGTTGAGGCTGGCATAGGGGTCCTGGAAGATCATCTGGATGCGCCGCCGCAACTCGCGCATCTCCTGCCCCGCCTGGTGGCGGGACCGCATGTCGACGCCGTCGATGCGGATCTCGCCGGCGCTCGCCTCCAGAAGGCCCACCACCATCTTCGCGACCGTCGACTTGCCCGATCCGGATTCGCCGACGAGCGCGAATGTCTCGCCCTTGGAGATGGAGAAGGAGATATCCTGCGCGGCTTTCAGAAAGGCCCTGGGCGAGCGCTCCAGCACCCGGTTCAGCCAGGGCTTGGAGACATCGAAGGTGCGCGACAGGGAGCGGACCTCGACGACGGGACCCGTGTCCGCCACGGCGGGCTGCGCGGCTGTGCTCATCGGCTTGCCTCTTCGCTCTCGAGCAGTTTCCAGCAGGCGGCCTGGCTTTCGCCGGCCGGAATGAGGTCAGGCCGCTCCACCCGGCAGCGGTCCATGGTCAGCGCGCAGCGCGGATTGAAGGCGCAGCCGGTGGGAATGGAATCGAGCCGCGGCATCGAACCTGGGATCTGCGTCAACCGGTCGTGATCGCCGGTGAGCGAGGGAATCGCGCCCATCAGGCCGATCGTGTACGGGTGGCTCGGCGACTTGATGACGTCCCTGACCGGCCCGATCTCGGCAATGCGGCCGGAATACATCACCGCCACCCGGTCGGCGGTCTCGGCGATGACGCCCATGTCGTGGGTGATCAGCATCACCGCCGTGCCGTGATCGCGGCAGACGCGCTGCAACAGGCGGATGATCTGCGACTGCACCGACACGTCGAGAGCGGTGGTCGGCTCGTCCGCGATCACCAGTTCCGGCTCGGCGCACAGGGCAAGGGCGATTACGACGCGCTGGCGCATGCCGCCGGAGAACTGGTGCGGATAGGCGGACAGGCGCTGTCCGGCCGCCGGGATTCCGACTTCCTCCAGCAGCGCCACTGCCCGGTCTCGCGCCTGCCGCTCGGAGACCGGCAGATGCGTCATGATCGTCTCGATGATCTGGTCGCCGATGGTGAAGAGCGGATTGAGGCTGGTCAGCGGGTCCTGGAACACCATGCCGATGCGCTTGCCGCGCAGCTTTCGCATCGCCGCCGGCGGCAAATTGTCGATACGCTCGCCCTTCAGGCGGATCTCGCCGCCGGCGATGCGGCCAGGCGGCTCGAGCAGGCCGATCACCGCGGTTCCGGTGAGCGACTTGCCCGCGCCGGATTCGCCGACGACGCCCAGCACCTCGCCTTCGCGCAGGTCGAAGGAGATGCCGTCGATCGCCGTCAGCACGCCGCGGCGGGACGGGAATTCGATCCTGAGGTCTTTCACGGAAAGGAGGGGTTGTCCGGTCATGATCCGCCGTCTTCGTCCGTGTTGATGTCAGCGCAGCTTCGGGTTCAAGGCATCGCGCAACCAGTCGCCGAGCAGGTTCACCGCCAGCACCAGGATGGCGAGCGCGCAGCCGGGGAACATGGCGATCCACCATTCGCCCGAGAACAGGAAATCGTTGCCGATGCGCACCAGCGTCCCCAGCGAGGGCTGGGTGGGCGGAATGCCGACGCCGAGGAAAGACAGCGTCGCCTCGGTAATGACCGCAAGACCCAGGTTGATCGTGGCGATCACCAGCACCGGCCCGATGACGTTGGGCAGCACGTGGCGGATCATGATCAGGAAGGGCGGGATGCCGATCAGCCTTGCGGCCTGGACGTATTCCTTGTTGCGCTCCACCAGCGTCGAGCCGCGCACGGTGCGGGCGAACTGCACCCAGAAGGACAGCGCGATCGAAAAGACCAGGATCCAGAAGGCATAGCGTTCCCGGTCGAGATTGCCGACGAGGGCGCGGGCGACGCCGTCGACCAGCAGGGCGATCAGGATGGCGGGGAAGGTGAGCTGGACCTCGGCGATGCGCATGATGATGGCATCGACCTTGCCGCCGACATAGCCGGCGATCAGGCCGAGCAACACGCCGACGACGGCGGCGAAGAACACCGACAGGAAACCGACGGCGAGCGAGATGCGGGCACCGTAGAGGATACCGGAAAAGACGTCGCGGCCCTGGTCGTCGGTGCCGAGCAGATAGCTCGGATCATGATACTCCATGCCGATCGGCGGCAGCCGCGCATCGAGGATCGAGATGGTGGCAAGGTCGAAGGGATTGTGCGGAGCAAGCCAGGGAGCGAAGGCGGCGCCGACGACGAAAAGAAGCGTGATGAACGCCGACAGCACGGTCACCTTCGACCGCCAGAAGGAGTGGAAGATGTCGCTGTCGAGGACGCGGGCGATTCGGCCGGGAGCGGCCGGCTCCTGCCTGTCCGGCGTCTTGTCGGTGGCGGTGGTCATCGTCGCCTCCTAATGGGCTGCACGCTCGACCCGCAGGCGCGGGTCGACGCGGAAATAAAGCAGATCGACGATCAGGTTGATGGTCACGAACAGGAAGGCGATCAGCATGAGGTAGGCCGCCATGATCGGGATGTCGACATTCTGCACCGCCTGCAGGAACAGCAGGCCCATGCCTGGCCACTGGAACACCGTCTCGGTGATGATGGCGAAGGCGATGATCGAGCCGAGCTGCAGGCCGGTGATGGTGATCACCGGAACCAGCGTGTTCTTCAGCGCATGGCGGAAATTGATGCTGCGCTCCCGCAGGCCGCGTGCCCGGGCGAACTTGATGTAGTCCGTGCGGATCACCTCGAGCATTTCGGAGCGGACGAGCCGCATGATCAGCGTCATCTGGAACAGGCCGAGGGTGATGGCCGGCAGGATCAGCGCCTTGATGCCGCTCCAGGTCAGAAGGCCGGTCGACCACCAGCCCAGTTGCACGACCCCGCCGCGCCCGAAACTCGGCAGCCATTGCAGGGTGACCGCGAAGACGAAGATCAGCAGGATGCCGATGAAGAAGGTCGGCAGCGAGATGCCGATCAGCGAGATCGACAGGAACAGCTTGGACAGCCAACTGTCGCGATGCAGGCCGGTATAGACGCCCATCGGGATGCCGACCAGCAGGGCAAGGACCGCCGAGACGAAGGATAGCTCTAGGGTCGCCGGCAGGCGGCGCCCGATCAGTTCGGCCACCGGCTGGCGAAACTGGTAGGAGGTGCCGAAATCGAACCGGGCGGCCTTGGTGATGAAGCGGCCGAACTGAACGAGGACCGGGTCGTTGAGGCCGAGACGCTCCCGCAGCGCCTCGCGCTGCTCGGGTGTCGTCTCGACGCCGACCATCTGGTTGACAGGGTCGCCGACGAAGCGGAACAGGGTAAACGAGATCAGGGCCACGACAAGCATGACCAAGACGGCCTGCAGGAGGCGGCGGATGGTGAAGGCGAGCATGGGGCGCCTCTGCGTCAGGTGCCTCGGCCTTTGGCCGTCGGTTCCGGTTTGGCTGCGGCGATGGACCCGGTCAGCCGGGCCGATCCCGTGCGCCATCGGTCGGGTTTACCGAAAAAGCTGCAGCCCGGAACAAGGGTCCGGGCTGCAGGACTGGCGGAGGCCGATGCTACTTCTTCACGACCCAGCGGTAGTGGAACTGATCGTCCGCGCGCTGCACGACGTCCACATTCTCGGCAACACCCCAGGCCAGGGCCTGCTGGTGCAGCGGGATGTGGGACACATCCTCGTGGACGATCGTATAGGCCTGGGCGATCAGCTCGTCGCGCGTGGTCGGGTCGTTCTCGACCAGGATCTGGGCCGACAACTCGTCCACCTTCGGATTGCAGTATCCGCCAAGGTTGAAGGGACCACCCTTGCCCTTGTCGTCGCGGCAACCGGTGATGTTGGTCAGCACGTTCCAACTGTCGAAGGAGCCGGGCGTCCAGCCGAGCAGGTAGAACGAGGTATCATAGCCGCCGGAGGCGAGCACCTTGGCGAAATACTGTGCCTTCGGCTGGGCGTTCAGCTCGACCTTGATGCCGACGCGGGCGAGGAAGGAGGCAACCGCCTGGCAGATCGCCTCATCGTTGACGTAGCGGTCGTTCGGGCAGTCCATGCCGACGGAGAAGCCGTCCGCATAGCCAGCCTCGGCAAGCAGGGCCTTGGAGGCTTCCGGGTCATAGGGATGGCGCGTGAACTCGTCCGCACGCGAGTACTGGAACGGCGAGATGAGCAGGGCCGACGGGGTCGACAGGCCGCGCATGACCTTGTCGCGGATCGCGTCCATGTCGATGGCCTGGTAGAAGGCCTTGCGCACCCGCACGTCCTGGAACGGGTTCTTGCCCTTCACGCTGGAATAGAGCAGTTCGTCGCGCTTCTGGTCGAAGCCGAGGAAGATCGTGCGCAGCTCCGGCCCGGTCAGCGCCTTGGTCTGCGGGCTGTCCTCGACGCGCTTGATGTCCTGCACCGGGATCGGGAACACCATGTCGAGCTCGCCGGACAGGAGAGCCGCAACGCGGGTCGCGTCGGAGCCGATCGGCGTGAACTCGACCTTCTCGATGTTGCCGGCGACCTTGTCCCACCAGTCTTCGTTCTTCTCGAAGGTGGTTCTCACGCCCGGCTCGTGGCTGACCAGCTTGTAGGAACCGGTGCCGTTGGCGTGCAGCGAGGCATGGTTAGGGGTCGTGTCGGAGGCTGAGGTGACCTTGGTCGCGTTGTTCTCCTCGGTCCACTCCTTGTCCATGATGTACCAGGTGTCCCATTCGTAGTGGAGAATGGGATTCGGCCCGGTCAGCACGAAGTCGACAGTGTGGTCGTCGACCTTCTCGACCTTCACGTCGGCGCCGATGCGGGTGGTGAGGTCGGAGCCTTCCGAGCGCACGCGCTCGGCGGAGAAGACCACGTCGTCGGCCGTGAAGTCATTGCCGTTGTGGAACTTGACGCCCTTGCGCAGATAGAAGCGCCAGCGGGTCGGTTCGAGAACCTCCCAGCGCTCGGCGAGAGCCGGTTCGATGGTGAGGTCGGGCGCCCGCCGGGTCAGTCCCTCGTAGACATTGCCGAGCGTGCCGAGCGTGAAGGTCTCGTTCAGCGAGTAGGGATCGAGTTGGTTCAAGGTGCCCTGGAAGGCATAGCGGAGTGTCTCCGCCGACGCGGCCGTCCCCATCAGCGATGCGATGAGCGCTGCCGTCGCGAGTGTCGTTTTGATGCGCATGGTCCCCTCATGACTTTGTCGTTTTGTCGGATGCCCCGTTTATCGGATGCCCTGTCTGTGGACCGGTGCATCCGGTCCTATCCGACAGACCGCGTTGATGCGGTTCACAAGCCTGCATCTAAGCAATGTCGAAAGCGACAGTCCAGCACGCGCTGGGCGCGAAAGAGAGGAATTGCGGAAGTCGCGACGGAAGCACCATCCCGAGCCCGCGCCATTCCTTGTGCAAGGCTTGCCGCGCACCCCTTGCACAAGCATCGGGCGCCTGTGGATGACCTGAACGTTCGCAGGCAGCCCTGTCCAGGTTGCCCTAACGGCACATGTCGGCGATGAGCCGCGACACGAATCCGTCCGCTGCGACGATCTCCGCCGTCTCGATGTATTCGTCGGGCTGATGGGCCTGGTCGATCGAACCGGGACCGCAGACGACCGCGGAAATGCCGCGTTCCTGAAACTGTCCGGCCTCGGTGCCATAGACCACCATGTGCCGGCCGTTGTCGCCGGTAAGCCGGCGGGCTAGCGCTTCGGCCGGCCCGTCCTGCTCCTCGCTGAGGGCGGGAGCGTAGGCGAGCTTCTCGACGGTCACCCCCGTGTCGGCGTGGACGGCGCGCATGCCCGGCTCGACCTCGGTGCGGATGAAGGTCTCCAGCCGTTCGAGCCAGGCTTCCAGCGTGTCTCCGGGGACAGTGCGGATGTCGCAGAAGAAAGAGCAGGAGCGCGAGACGATATTGGCTGCCGTGCCGCCCTCGATCACGCCGCAATGCAGGGTCGTGAAAGGCGGGTCCATGGCAAGGGCCGGATCGGCGGCCCGCTGATTCTCGCGGGTGCGGTCATCGAGCCAGGAGATGATGCGGGCGGCATTGGCGATGGCCGAGACGCCGCGGTCCCACTGGCTGGAGTGAACCGAGTGGCCGCGCACGGTCACGCGGATGACCGCTGTTCCCTTATGCGCGGTGATGACGCGCATGTTGCTGGGTTCGCCGACCACGACCATCGACGGCTTGGGGCCGGAGCGCAGCATCGAATCGATCATCGGAGGTGCGCCGATGCAGCCCACTTCCTCGTCGTAGGACAGGGCGATGTGGATGGGACGGGTCAACGGTGCGGCGACCATCTGCGGCACGGCTGCCAGTGCCACGGCGGCGAAGCCCTTCATGTCGCAGGTGCCGCGGCCATAGAGTCGGCCATCGGCCTCGCGCAGGACGAACGGGTCGCTGCTCCAGGCCTGTCCTTCGACAGGTACGACGTCGGTGTGGGCGGACAGCGCCACGCCCCCGTCCTTGTGCGGGCCGATCACGGCGTGCAGCGCGGCCTTGGTGCCGGTGGCGTCGGGCACGCGCTGCGCGGCGATGCCGTGCTCCGCCAGATAGGTTTCGACGAAATCGATGAGATCGAGATTGCTGTTGGAGGAGACCGTCGGAAAGGCAACGAGACGGGCAAGCATTTCCTGGGAAGAATACTGTCGCGACATGGGGGAGACCTGATTCAGGCGGGAGGGGAGCTGTGTCCGGTCAGAGTATCGACCAGACAGGCCGGCGGGTCGAGAGCGAAAACGTCGAGCGGTTCGCGCCGCCCCCTGACCGCGATCTCGGTTTTCCCGGCAATGCTGCAGGTGTAGCCGGCGGCCTCCAGCACGGCGCTCGAGACGACGAGGCTGTGTCCCAGTTCTTTCGTCGCCGTCTCCAGCCGGCTTGCGATGTTGACGACGTCGCCAAGCGCGGTGATCCGGGCGCTGGCACCGTTGCCGCTTACCGCGCCGATGCGCCCCAGGATCACCGGGCCGGCGTGCAGGCCCATCCCGACCCTGAGCGGCGCGTTCAGTTGCGGTCCCAGTTCGACGTTGAGGCGCTCCATGGTTTCGGCGATGGCGTTTGTCGCTGCGAGCGCGTTGCGACAGCCGGCCTGCAGCCCGTCCTTCATGCCGAAGATCGCCATGACACCGTCGCCGATGAACTTGTCGACATAGCCGCCGCAGGCTTCGACCGCCTTGGCGGTCTCGCCGAGATAACGGTTAAGGAGGAAGACAACGTCGTAGGAAAGCCGGTGCTCGGCAAGGCCGGTGAAGTTCCGCAGGTCGACGAACAGGATCGCCGCCGGCTGTTCGACGCCCCAGTGATAGGCATCGCCGTCCGATCCGGCGACGCGTGCTGCGCCGCTTGCCGGTACCAGGGGCTGGACCTTGAGGGGCGCTTGCGGCCGAACCTGGCACGCAAGGCGAATGTCCTCGCCTGCGCTGATGCGGGCGAGCACCTTCGCTTCGGTCGCGGACGGGGCGGGTAACGTGTCGAGGCCGTCGAGAATGCGGGTCCGGCAGGTCGAGCAGCGGGCGCGGCCACCGCAGACATCGGCATGGGGGATGCCGTTCATCTTGCTGATTTCCAGCAGGGTCGGACCGGGGGCGACCCTCACCAGCCGGTCGCCCGGATAGGTGATCTCGATGGTCTTGCGCGGGCGGCGCAGCAGCGCGCGAACCGCAATGGCGACGAGGGCCATCGCGACCAGTGCATAGAAGCCGTTGCGCAGCGCGGCGATCAGCGGATCCGACCAGACGGCCATCTCCGGCGTCAGAGGAAAGGGCGGGTTTTCTGTCAGGCGAAGACGTCGGGCCGCGTCGATCCAGCCCCAGGAGGCGAGAACGGGGACGAGCAGGGCGACGGCGAAAAGGGCGGGCTTGAATGGACCGTAGCCCGGCTTCGGGCGCAGCCAGAAATGCAGACCGATCATGCCGTGCAGCCAGACCAGCAGCATCAGCAGGGTCTGGTTGAAGACGAGGCCGGGCCACAGGACGCTGAGCACGTTGCGGTAGCTGTCCTCATAGCCGAATCGGTGGGCCAGACCGGCGGTGCCGATGGCATGGGGAATGAGCAGGAAGGGGATCGCCAGTCCCAGCAGCAATTGTGCCCATTGCCATGGCGGCAGGCGCAGGCTCCGCCGGCGGGCGGTCTTCCACAGGGCGAGGGCGACATGCACAAGAAGGGCGGAGAGCAGCAGGATTTCGCCGGGCGGGCTGCGCCACAGGGCTATGAAAACCAGTCGCCCGGTCTCCATCGCCTCGATCGACCAGATGCCGAGCATGTGATTGAGGAAGTGGCTGAACGCGAAGGCGAGCAGAACGAGGCCGCTGGCCAGCCGCAGCCCCTGCCGGATTCCTTGCCCGTCCGCGGATGCGGGCGTCTTTCTCTGTGCCATACAAGCCGCCGTCCGCTCGTCCCGCATCTTGCGGGAAGGTCACGTCTTCAGGAGCCCGGCCTTGACGCTGCAAGTGCCGGTCGCCCATCCTGCGGCGACCCTTGGCGATCTCTCGCCAACCCCTCCTGTCAGGAACCCTGACCATGGCCGCCATGCTCTACGGTATAGCCAATTGCGACACGGTGAAGAAGGCTCGCCGGTTTCTCGACGAGAACGGCGTCGCCTACACCTTTCACGACTACAAGAAGGCCGGTATCGACGAAGGCCTGCTGCGGTCCTTCTTCCAGGTCTTCGGATGGGAAGCGGTGGTCAACACGCGCGGAACCACCTGGCGCAAGCTGCCCGACGAGACGAAAGCTCGAGCCGCCGGCGACGCCGGAGCGCTCGCCGTGCTGCTGGACCATCCGTCCGCGATCAAGCGGCCGATCTATCACGATGGCGACCGCTGGCTGATCGGCTTCGATCCCGCGTCCTGGTCGACGCTGCGCTGAAGTTCGCCTCAGGCTTCGCCATCCGGCGTCCACAGTCGGCCGAGATCGAAGGCGTGCATGTCTTTCAGCAATTCGACGAAACCGCGCGCGGCATGGTCGAGCGAGGCCTCGCCCTTGGCGGCCGTGGCGGCTGAAGCGTTTCCGACCGTTCCGGCCGGGTTGAGGTCCTGCGCCTTCCAGCCGAACTGGGCCGGCCCATGGCCGCGCAGGTGCTTGAACTCGCGCAGGAAGTCGAGCTGGGTCGAGCGGAAGTCTTCTGCCTTGCGCATATGCACCAGATCCGGGCGCAGATAGAGCATCAGCGATGTCTCGATATCGCCGCCATGGATGCCATAGGTGAACTCCTCGTCCGGGAAGACACCGTGCGGCTGGCCGAAGCGCGACCAGCCGGTCGCGGTGACCAGCATGTCGTGCTTCACCCGGAGTTCGCGCGCGACGATGTCGATCAGCGGCACGTTGCCGCCATGCGAGGTGACGAGGACCAACTTGCGCACGCCGGCGCGGAACACGCTTTCGCCGATCTCGACCCAGGCACGGGTCGCCGTCTCCCAGGACAGCGTCAGCGTGCCTGGCGAGGAGATGTGCTCGTTGGACTTGCCGATGGCCTGAACGGGGAGGAATGTCGCCGGCACGTCGCGCGGCAGCAGTTCCAGCACGCGCGAGATCTGGCCTTCGGCAATGCAGGTGTCGGTGAAGACCGGCAGGTGCGGGCCGTGCTGCTCGATCGCCGCCACGGGCAGCACCGCGATCCACGACGAAGTGTCGGCATTGGCGAAGTCGAAGGCGGTCATCTCGTGCCAGAAGCGGCGGGGCAGGTCGGTCATGTCGTGCAGCTCTCGTTGGCGTGGCGGTCCTTGCCGCATGGAAGGGCCGAAGGCGGGGAGACCGGTCGCATCGCCCGGCCTCCTGTCATGTGGGCCCTGCGGGCCGGTCGTCAAAGCGCTTCGAGGAAGCGTTTCGCCGCGGCGCCGTGCTCGGCGCGCAGGCGTTCGATATCGATATGGACGGGACGGCCGTCGACCACCTTCCAGTCGCCGGCGACCATCACCCGGTTCGCCGTATGGGCGCCGCACAGGATCAGCGCGGCGAGCGGATCGCCGGCGCCGGAAAAACGCAACTCGTCCAGCCGGTAGAAGGCAAGATCGGCCTGCTTGCCGACGGCAATGGCACCGAGGTCCTTGCGCCCGAGGCAGCGGGCCGAGCCTTCGGTCGCCCAGCGATAGGTGTCGAAATGGGTCACCGACGCCGCGTCATAGGTCAGCCGGTTGATCATCAAGGCGTGGCGCAGGCTTTCCATCAGGTTGGAATTGTCGTTGGAGGCCGAACCGTCGACGCCGAGGCCGACCGGGCAGCCGGCGGCTTCCAACTCCTTCGTCCGGCACTGGCCCGAAGCCAGCGTCATGTTGGAGGTCGGGCAGTGGCACACGCCGACGCAGGCATGGCCGAGGCGCCGCACCTCGTCATCGTTGAAATGGATGCCATGCGCCAGCCAGACGCGCTCGTTGAGCCAGCCGCATTCCTCCAGATAGTCGACGGGCCGGCACTGGAAGTGGTGCAGGCAGTAGTCGTCCTCGTCGATGGTCTCGCCGAGATGCGTGTGCAGGCGGCAGTCGAAGCGCTCGGCCAGCGTCACGCTCTCGCGCATCAGCCGCTTGGTGACGGTGAAGGGCGCGCAAGGGGCAAGCGCCACCTGGATCATCGCGCCCTCGGACGTGTCGTGATAGCGCGACAGGACCCGTTCGCAGTCGGCAAGGATGGTGTCCTCGTCCTGCACGACCGTGTCGGGCGGCAGGCCGCCGTCCTTCTGGCTGAGGTTCATCGAGCCGCGCGTCACCGTCATGCGGATGCCGAGACGGGTGGCCTCCTCAACCTGGATGTCCATGGCGTTCTCGAGGCCGGCCGGGAAGAGATAGTGATGGTCCGAGGCGGCGGTACAGCCCGACATCAGCAGCTCGGTCAGGGCAAGGCGGGTGCCGAGCCGGAAGGTCTCCGGCGTGACGTTCCTGGCCCAGATCGGGTAGAGCGCCTGGAGCCAGGGGAACAGTTCCTTGTTGATGGCGCTGGGATGGGCGCGCGTCAGCGTCTGGAAGAAGTGGTGATGGGTGTTGATCAGGCCGGGAATGACCACCTCGGACGAGGCGTCATGGGTCTCGTCCACCGGGCTTGACGGCTCCCTGCCGGCCGTTACGAGTTCGGTGATCCGGCCGTTTTCCACCACGATGCCGCGGGCGGCGTTGTCGGCAAGGATGGCGAGCGGGTCCTTGATCCACATGCGCATGAATGTGCGTCCTGTTGTCGGGTCGACCTGCAGGCTTGGATAGCGGCCCGAAGCCGCCCGAGTTCCGCACAGGGAAAGGGTTGCGTGATTGGCGCCGGCCGAGAGTATCGTCCGGCGCAATTGCAAGCCTAGCAGAGGCGGCGAAGAGCCGGCAACGGGCTCCTGCTGCCGGCCTCGCGAATCACCGCTCGGATGCGGCGGCGATCACTTCCACCTCGACAACGAATTCGGGTCTGGCGAATCCCGAGACGATCATCAGCGTCGAGGCGGGCGGGGGCGAACCGGTGAACTCGTCGCGTGCCTTCATGTAGCCGGCAAGGTGCTCGCGGCCCGTCACATAGGCGTTGATCCGCACCATGTCGGAAAAGCCCATGCCGGCAGCCGCCAGGATGCGGCCGATATTCTCGAAGCACAGGCGGGTCTGGCCTTCCACATCGGCCGGCACGGCGCCTTGCGAATCGATGCCGAGCTGACCGGAGCAGACGACTAGCCGGCGGCCCGCCGGGACTTCCACCGCGTGACTGTAGCGGGCAAAGGGCGGGGCCATGTCGGGCGGCGTGATTGCTCTGGTCATCGGACCTCCTGGAGTTAGGCGGGGGCATCGGCCCTGTGCGAAGGCACCGGGCGGCTGCGCGCGTGGCTGGACAGGCATCCTAGCCGCGGCGCATTCCCAACGGAAATGCACCTTCGGATGTCATGCCGGGAAGCCCTGACCCTGATCAAATTTCCGGCGGAGAGGTTGACCGCAATGCCGCTTTTTTGTGCGTGCAAGCTGGGTTAGTGTCTGCTGTCGACGCCTTGAGGCGCCGCCTGCGGCGTTTGACCTAGTCGATTTTGCGACTGTCCTTTCGGCGAGGGCTCCAAAAACGGTTCCGCCCTCTAAAGGATTGTCAAAATCGGCTGGTATCTCAAGGGGCGTGGCACGTCGATTGCTGTGCTTTGAGGAGATGGCTGCAATTTGAGCGTGGCTGATCCTCAAGGGCCGATCATACTCGGTCGGCTCAGGCGGATCTCGCTCGCGGAGCGGGGATTGCCGAAAAAAGAACGGGACGGTGGCCCGACGCAGGCCGACGCGAACTTGGACCATTTCTGGAGGCGAACAGCATCATGCGGACAGTATCGAAGAGCGCCCTGCTTGGAGGGGCGGCACTTGCGCTTGTTTCGGTTTCGACGGGTGGGGCGCTTGCCCAGGAGGCGGTGACGTTTGGCACCAACTGGCTGGCCCAGGCTGAGCATGGTGGCTACTACCAGGCCGTTGCTGACGGCACCTACAAGGCCTGCGGCCTCGACGTCACCATCGTGACCGGCGGACCGCAGGTCAACAACCGCGCGCTCATGCTCGCCGGGAAGATCGACTTCCTGATGGGTGGCAACATGCTGCAGGCGTTCTTCGCCTTGCGCGAGGACATTCCGATCGTGGTCGTGGCCGCGGACTTCCAGAAGGAGCCGCAGATCATCCTGACGCATCCCGGCAAGTACGAGAGCTTCGAGGCAATGGCCGGTACGGCGCCGCTGCTGATCGGCGACAACGGCTTTGCCTCTTACTATCAGTGGATGATCTCCGAATACGGCTTCACCGTCGAGCAGCGGCGTCCCTACACGTTCAACCCGGCGCCGTTCCTTGCCGACCCGGCGGCCGGCCAGCAGGGCTATGTCACCTCCGAACCCTTCGCCGTCGAGCGCGAGGGCGGTTTCGCTCCCGACATCTATCTGATCGCCGACTACGGCTTCAGCACCTATGCCACCACCGTCGAGACCATGGCCGACACGGTCGCCAACCGTCCGGAGGTGGTGAAGTGCTTCGTCGAAGGGTCGGCGATCGGCTGGTACAACTATCTGTACGGCGACAACTCGGCGGCCAACGAGGCGATCAAGGCCGACAACCCGGAAATGTCCGACGAGCAGATTGCCTTCTCCATCGACAAGATGAAGGAGTTCGGCATCGTCGATTCCGGCGATACCGAGACGCTGGGCATCGGCGCCATGACCGACGAGCGGATGACCGATTTCTACGACAAGATGGTCAAGGCGGGTGTGATCGAGGACGGCCTCGACATCAAGAAGACCTACACGCTCGACTTCGTGAACAAGGGCGTCGGCCTCGACATCAAGAAGACGCTGACGGGGAACTGACCAGCCTTGTCCACTCACGGAATGATCCGGCCGGCGCGGCCGGCAGTGTCGGGGGGCGCGCGATGAGCGCCTCCTCTTCAGCGTCCGCGGGGAGGGAGACCTCCCCGCGGACACCGATCGTCTCGCTGCAGCGGGTGTCGAAGACCTTCGCCAATGCCACGGTGGCGTTGAAGGACATGACGCTGGACATCAACAGCGGCGAGTTCGTCAGCCTGCTGGGCCCCTCCGGCTGCGGCAAGTCGACGGCCCTGCGCATTATCGCGGGACTTTCCAGCCCGACGGCGGGGCGGCTGCTGTGGCCGGACGAACGGCCGGGCGCGCGCGACCACGCCATCAGCTTCGTGTTCCAGGAGCCGACCCTGATGCCCTGGGCGACGGTGTTCGATAATGTTCACCTGCCGCTCAAGCTGAAGGGCAGTTCGGCCGAGACCTCCCGCACCGCCGTCATGGAGGCGCTGGAGATGGTCGGGCTGGAGAGGTTCGCCAGGAGCTACCCGCGCGAACTGTCCGGGGGCATGAAGATGCGGGTCTCCATCGCGCGGGCGCTGGTGACAAAGCCGCGCCTGCTGCTGATGGACGAGCCTTTCGCGGCGCTCGACGAGATCACCCGCTTCCGCCTCAACAACGACCTGCTGCGCCTGTGGGAGGAGTTCGGCTGGACGGTGATCTTCGTGACCCATTCGGTGTTCGAGAGCGTCTATCTCTCCAACCGGATCGTGGTCATGGCGGCGCGGCCCGGGCGGGTCGTGGCCGACCTTGCCGTGGATGCGCCCTATCCGCGGGACGAGACCTTCCGCACCTCGCATGTCTATTCGGACCATTGCCGGAATGCGTCCGAGGCGCTGCAGGCGGCGATGGCAAGCGAAGACGACGATCACCATTGATCGGTGGGTCCGGAGTGCCCGGGCCTTCCGAGTTTCCTGCCGTACAGCCAGAGGACCGACCGCATGACGGCCAACCTGGACACGACTGCAAGCCGGAACGGAGCCGCGATGCCGACGGCCGACCCGGCGGAACTCGCCAAGGCCCGCCGCGAGCGGATCGACCGCACCGCGCGCTGGCTGCTGCCGGTCGTGGTCATGGTCGCCACCATTGCCCTGTGGCAGTGGTATGTCGTCGCCTATAAGGTGCCCCACTACATCCTGCCGGGCCCCGACCGGGTGGTGCAGGCGCTGGTCGCGGACTGGTCGACCCTTTGGCCGGCCCTCCTGATCACCATCGCGATCACGCTCGGGGCGCTGGTCATCGCCACCATCGGCGGCGTCGGGCTCGCGGTGCTCTTCGCCCAGTCGAAATGGGTTGAGATGTCCTTCTTTCCCTATGCGGTGATCCTGCAGGTGACGCCCGTGATCGTCATCGCGCCGCTGATCTTCATCTATGTCCCCTCGAAGATCGCCGGATTGCTGATCTGCGCCTGGATCGTTGCGTTCTTCCCGATCCTGTCGAACACGACGCTCGGCCTGAATTCTGCCGACCACAACCTGCGCAACCTGTTCCAGCTCTACGGTGCCACCCGCTGGCAGACGCTGCGCTATCTGCGCCTGCCCTCGGCGCTGCCCTATTTCCTCGGTGGCCTCAAGATCGCCGGCGGCCTGTCGCTGATCGGTGCCATCGTCGCGGAGTTCGTCGCAGGTACCGGGGGCCTCGGCTCCGGCCTTGCGTTCAAGATCCTCGAGGCGAGCTACCGGCTGAACATTCCGCGCATGTTCGCCGCGATCCTGCTGATCTCGGTCACCGGCATCATCATCTTCGCCAGCCTGAGCGTACTGTCGCATCTCCTGCTGCGCCACTGGCACGAGAGCGCGATCAAGCGGGACACCTGATGCAATGACCCATGCCATGCCAGACGTTCCAGCAACCGGCAGGGTCCTGCTGGCCAATGCGACCCTGCCGAGCGCCGTCACCGGCGGCACGCTCAACCATCTCGGCGACGGCCTCGGCCGGGCCGACATCCAGATCGAGCATGGCGAGGTCACGGCCATCGCGCCGCCGGGCCTGTTGACAAGCCGCGAGGGGCTGGCGGTCGTCGATCTCGACGGCGGCCTGGTGCTGCCCGGTTTCGTCGACATGCATACCCATCTCGACAAGGGGCATATCTGGCCGCGCCGGCCCAATCCGGACGGGACCTTCGCCGGCGCACTCGAAGCGGTGAAGACGGACCGGCCGGCATGCTGGACGGCGGCGGATCTGCGCCGGCGCATGGAGTTCGCCCTGCGCTGCGCCCATGCCCATGGCACGGTGATGATCCGCACGCATCTCGACAGCATTCCGCCGCAGGAGGAGATCAGTTGGCCGCTCTTCGCCGAAATCCGGCAGGAGTGGGTGGATCGGATCGAACTGCAGGCCTCGGCCCTTTACGGCGTCGAGAGCCTACTGATGCCCGGGTTTCTCGATCAGATCGCCGATACGGTGTTGAAGACCGGCGGCACGCTCGGCGCGGTCACCTATATGGTCGAAGGGCTGGAAGGGCATATCGATGCGCTGTTCCGCGCCGCCGCCGAGCGCGGGCTCGACCTTGATTTCCATGTGGACGAGACGGCGGACCCGGAGGCGCGCTCGCTTGCGATGATCGCCGAGGGCGCGCTGCGCAACCGCTTCGAGGGACGGATCGTCTGCGGTCACTGCTGCTCGCTGGCGCGCCAGCCGGAGGACGAGGTCGACCGCACGCTCGATCTGGTGGCCGAGGCCGGGATCGGCGTCGTGTCGCTGCCGCTCTGCAACATGTATCTGATGGACCGTCAGGCCGGACGCACCCCGCGTTGGCGCGGCGTGACGCTGCTGCATGAAATGAAGGCGCGGGGCATTCCCGTCGCCGTCGCCTCCGACAACACGCGCGATCCGTTCTATGCCTATGGCGATCTCGACATGGTCGAGGTGTTCACGCAGGCGATCCGCACCCTGCATCTCGATCACCCGTCGGGGGACTGGATCCGCACGGTGACGACGACGCCCGCAAGCCTGCTCGGCGACCCGACGCGCGGGCGGATCGACGCGGGCCTGCCCGCCGATCTGGTCCTGTTCCGGGCGAGGACCTGGAACGAACTCTGCGCCCGTCCGTCCGGTCCGCGCCAGGTCCTGCGGGCGGGCATTGCCCTTGACCGGACGCTGCCCGACTATCGAGACCTCGACGATCTGATGGAGCCTTGACGCATGTATGACATCGCCGCGCTGAAGGCCGCCCTTGACGGGATGGCGATCGAGGACAATCCGCAGATCGTGCGGCAGAAGAGCCGTGATTTCTTCTGGTACTCGCCGGTGCTGAAGCGCCAACTGGAGGACGTCACCGCCGATATCGTCGTCAGCGCCCGCAGCGAAGCGGACGTGATCCGCGTCCTGAAGGCCTGCTATGAACTCGACATTCCGGTGACGACGCGCGGCGCCGGAACCGGCAATTACGGTCAGGCGATGCCGCTCTCCGGCGGCGTGGTGCTGAGCCTTGCCGAGATGAACGCCGTTCTGGAGACCGGCCGCGGCTTCGTGCGCGCCGAAGCGGGCGCGATCATGTCGGCCATCGACGATGCCGTACGTGCGACGGGGCAGGAGTTGCGGATCCATCCCTCCACCTACCGGACGGCAACGATCGGCGGCTTCATTGCCGGCGGCTCCGGCGGTATCGGTTCGATCAACTGGGGCGGGCTCCGGGATTTCGGCAACATCCTCTCGCT
Organism: Stappia sp. TSB10GB4; assembly: GCF_900185745.1. Classification (NCBI taxonomy): domain Bacteria; kingdom Pseudomonadati; phylum Pseudomonadota; class Alphaproteobacteria; order Hyphomicrobiales; family Stappiaceae; genus Stappia; species Stappia sp. TSB10GB4. The sequence continues at coordinate 43,298 of NZ_FYAV01000028.1, forward strand.
GAAGGTCGTGACGATGGAGGCGGAGCCGCGGGTGCTGACGCTCTCCGGCGCCGACCTGCACAAGGTCAGCCATGCCTATGGCACCAACGGCATCATCACCGAGGTGAGCGTGCCGCTGACCGCCGCCTATGACTGGGTCGACGTGCTGGTCGGCTTCGACGATTTCGCGGGCGCGGCGCGCTATGCCAATGCGCTGGCCAATCAGGACGGCATCCTGACCAAGGAAATCGCTCCCATCGCGGCGCCGCTGCCGCACGATTATTTCCTGCGGCACCGCAAGTTCCTGCGCTCCGACCAGTCGGTTTGTGCCGTGATGGTGGCGCCCTTCGCGATGGATGCCTTCGATGCCTTCACCCGGCGCCAGGCGGGCGCGGGGATCCTCTACCGCTCGGATCTGGCGAGCGAGGAGGAGAGCAAGGGGCTGCCGCCGGTCTATGAACTGACCTGGAACCACACGACCCTGCGCGGCCTCAGGGTGGATCCGACGATCACCTATCTGCAGGTGCTCTACCCCTTCCCCGATCATGTGCAAAAGGCGGTGAAGCTTTCGCAGATGCTCGGCGACGAGGTGCCGGCGCATCTGGAATTCGTGCGCTTCGACGGCAAGATCACCTGCTTCGGCCTGCCGGTGGTGCGCTATACGACCGAGGAGCGGCTCAACGAGATCATCCGCATCCACGAGGATCTCGGCTGTCCGATCTTCAATCCGCACCGCTACACGCTGGAAGAGGGCGGGATGAAGCAGACCGACGCGGTGCAGCTTGCCTTCAAGGGGGAAGCGGATCCGAAGGGGCTGCTCAATCCGGGCAAGATGATCGCCTGGGAGAACCCGGATTTCGATTTCTCGGCCGAGCAGACCTTCCTGTTCCCCGGCCTGGCGCGATAGGCCGGATCGCATGCGCGTGCTGCTGATCCATGCGCATCCGGTGGAGGAGAGCTTCTCCGCCGCGCTGAAGGACGAGGCCTTGCGGGTGCTCGTGGCCGCCGGCCATTCGGTCGAGGTCTGCGATCTTTACGCAAACGGCTTCGATCCGGTCCTTAGCCGCGAGGAGCGGCTTTCCTATCACGATCTCGATCGCAACCGGGAACCGGTCGCGGACTATGTCGCTCAGGTGCTGCGGGCGGAGGCGATCATTCTCGTCTATCCGGTCTGGAATTTCGGCTTTCCGGCGATCCTGAAAGGGTATTTCGACCGGGTGTTCCTTCCGGGGGTCTCGTTCCGGATGCGGGAGGGCAAGGTGGTGCCCAACCTCCAGCATGTGCGCAGGCTTGTCGCGATCACCACCTATGGCGGCAGCCGGCTGCGGGCTTTCCTGGTCGGCGATCCGCCGCGCAAGCTGGTCTGCCGGGTGCTGCGTGCCCTGATCGCGCCGACCGGGCGGCTCTCCTATCTTGCGCTCTACGATATGAACAGGATCGACGCGGCCGGACGCTCGGCTTTCGTCGCACGCGTGACGGCGCAACTCGAGAGGCTTTGATGCGCGTTCTTGTGATCTTCAGCCACCCCGCATCGGACAGTTTCTCGGCGGCATTGTGCAAGACGGCCGTGGACACGCTCACGGCTGCCGGCCACGAGACGCGCCTTACCGACCTTTATGAGCAGGGCTTCGATCCCGTGATGCACGCGGGCGAATGGCGACGCTATGCCGATCCGGCCGTGAACCGGGATCCGGTTGCCGATCATGTTGACGACCTGTTGTGGGCGGAGGCGCTGCTGTTCATCTATCCGACCTGGTGGTACGGCCTGCCGGCGATGCTGAAGGGCTATCTCGACCGGGTCTGGATCCCGCATGTGACGTTCGATATTCCCACCGAAACCAGCGGGACGCGGCCGCGCATGCAGCACATCCGCAAGATCGCCGTGGTGACGACCTGCGGCGCCTCCTGGCTGATCTCGAAGCTTGTGGGCGAGCCGGGCCGCAAGACGGTTTTGCGCGGCATTCGGCTTCTGTGCCACCCGCTGTGCCGGGTCCGGTATCTCGCCCATTACAAGATGGATACGTCCACTGCGGAGAGCCGCGCGCGCTATCTGGCAAAAGTGAAACGCTCGCTTGCGAGCTGGTAAGCCGTCTTGGGAGCCGGCGCGCCGCTCCGGGCGATGGCACAGGTTGCTCGCCTTCGGACAATTCCTCTTTGATTCCCCGCCGTTCAGGTCGCATTATGCAGGCGTGTGCCGCGCACCCGCTGCCCCGCATGCCGGGCAGGAACACGAGTTTCGTTCGCTGTCATCAAGCTTTCATTTGCCGGCATTAGAAGGCGAAACATGGCGTTCAATTACAAAAAGAGCGTGACGTTTCGCCTGGCGCAAACCGCCAAGGCCCATCGTTCGCGCGCAGGCATCCACCTCTCCCGGATCGGTCTTCATCCGGGCCAGGAAGCTGTGCTCAAGATCCTGTCCGAAAACGACGGACAGACCATGAGCCAGCTCGCGGCCGTGCTTTCGGTGCAGCCGCCGACGGTCACCAAGATGGTGACCCGGCTCTCGGCTCAGGGTTTCCTGCGCCGGGCGGCCTCGGAAACCGACGGGCGTCTTGCCCGCGTCTTCCTCACGGACGAGGGCAGGGCGCTGGTCGAGACGGTCGATCGGTCGTGGAAGCGGCTGGAACGGGAGGCGCTTGCCGGCCTCGACGAGAAAGACCGCAAGAAGCTGCGCAAGCTGCTTCGGCAGGTGGAAAAGAACCTCGGCTCGCGCACGGTCGAAGAGGTCGACCTGGAACTCGACGAAGTCGACTGACGTGCCTGCCGGATTGGTGTGGTTGCTCCTGTCGTCTCCGCCGGAGACGACTAGCGGTCGTTCGGGCATCCGCCTCGCCGATCTGCGCCTGCCGGTCGGCCGGGTTGCTCTCAGCGCATAGCCGGTGTGCAATTCCGCGACATGACAAGTCGCAAGATTCCCTGATCTAGTCTAATTAATAGGACAAATGCACGATTCCGGTCGTGATCGATGGAGTGCGCCGACCGACGGCCCCTGTCGACAGGCGAGTGAGGGCACATCTTGGATTCCTTGCAGCGGGCGGCCAGCGGCTGGGCCCGGCTCATCCCCGAGCGTTTCGTCGGCATCGCGCTGATCTGTTTCGCCTTTCTGTGTTTCTCCTGCCTCGACACGACGGCCAAGTATCTCGGCCAGTTTCTGCCGACGGAGCAGGTCGTGTGGATGCGTTTCATGACGCATATCCTCTATGGCGTCCTGCTGTTCCGCCTTTGGCGGATGCCGCAGGTGCTGCATACGCGCCGCTGGGGACTGCAGATCCTGCGAGCCCTGTGCCTGCTTGGATCGACCGCCTTCAACTTCTTCGCGATCCGCTACATGCAATTGGCCGAGACGGTGTCGATCATGTTCGCAGCGCCGTTCGTGGTGACGGCGCTGGCCGGGCCGCTGCTCAACGAATGGGCCGGCCTGCGCCGCTGGATCGCGATCATCGTCGGGTTTATCGGCGTCCTGGTGGTCACCCGTCCGGGCTTCGGCGAGATGCACTGGGCAGCGCTGCTGTCGGTCTGCTCGATGCTCTGCTACGCGATCTACGTGCTGACGACGCGCATGCTGACCCAGACCGATTCGCCCGTCGGCATGCTGATGATCTCGGCCATTGTCGCCGCCGCGGCGATCTCGCCCTTCGGCATTTCCGCCTGGCAGACCCCGTCGAGCGTCTGGCACTGGGTGTTGCTGCTGTCGACCGGCGCCCTTGGCGGCATCGGCCATTTCGCTCTGATCCGGGCGCATATGCTGGCGCCCGCCCCGGTGCTGGCGCCTTTCATGTACACGCAGATCCTCTGGATGGTCGCCCTCGGCTATCTCGTCTTCGCCGACGTTCCGACCGTCTACACGGTGATCGGCGCATCTATTGTCACCGCTTCCGGCCTCTACATCCTCTATCGCGAGCGCAAGATCTCCCGTGCCGAGGTCGCCGCCGAGGCGGCCTCGCAGGGGCGGGGGTAGGACATCTTGTGCGGCGACCGGGGATGGGTAATCCTTCAATCGATTAGGGTCGCCGTTCGGCGGCCCGAACCGAGGGGCGGAGCGTGAGCGACAGATCTTCGGGACGCCAGGGCCGCCCGAGCGCAACGGCGGCAGTGGTGCCGGCCGGTGAGGACAGCGGCAGGGCGATTCTGCCCGCCCCCGCGCGTATGCCGGTGCGGCGAATCACACTGGGCGACATGGCGGCGGAGCTGAAGGTGTCGACGGCGACGGTCTCGCTGGCCCTGCGCAATTCGCCGCTGGTTGCCTCCGAGACGCGCGAACGCATCAAGGCGCATGCCCGCAGCGTCGGCTATATCTACAACCGCTCGGCCGCTGCCCTGCGGACGGCGCGCTCCAACATGGTCGGGATTGCGGTTCACGACATCCTCAATCCCTATTTCGCCGAAGTCTTCCGGGCGCTGGAGGATGAACTTGGGCGCGAGCAGCAGGTCGTGCTGATCTGCAATCATCGCGACGACGTGCGCCGTCAGCGCGGTTTTGTCGACAGCCTGCTGCAACACCGTATCGACGGGCTGGTGCTGTGCGCGTCCGTCGACACCACCGCTGCCGAGATCAACCAGTTGGTGGAGACCGGCATTCCGGTGACGCTGATCTGCCGCGACGTCGAGGGCGCTCGTGCGCCGGTGGTGCGGGGCGACGACGTTGCCGGCGGACGGATGCTGACCGAGCATCTGATCGCGCAAGGCCACGAGCGCATCGCCATGGTCGGTGGCAGGCGGCGCAGTTCGGCCGGGCGCGACCGCAATCTCGGCTGGCGACAGGCGCTGGAGGAAGCCGGACTCGATCCGGCTGCGCAGGTCGACATTCCCGAACTGATGACCCAGGCGGACGGCCGCGAGGCGGTGCCGGCGCTGCTTGCCGCCCGTCCGCAGCCGACCGCCGTGTTCGGTTTCAACGATCTGATCGCCTTCGGCCTTACGGCGGCGCTGAAGCGAAGCGGCGTCGAGCCGGGCACGGGCATGGCGATCGGCGGGTATGACGATACCGATGGCGCCGCCGGCGGCTCGCCGTCGCTGACATCGGTGTGCAACAACCCGGCCCGGATCGGCCGAGAGGCCGCCGGCCTGATCCTGCGCCAGATCGGCGGGGAGACGGTCGGCGACGAGCGCCGCCTGATCGAACCGAGCCTCACCGTCCGCGAGAGCACGCCGCCACCGCGCGGGGGCCGGTCCGGCTGACCATATCCACCATCCGTCACATGCAATCTGACAGGGAGAGAGACACAATGGCGCTGGCCGAAATCCTCATGCTCGGGCGGATGCTGCCGCTCGTGGAGACGAGCCTCGACAGGCACTTCACCGTCCACCGGGTGGCGGCGGTCGATGTCGCGGACCTGCCGGAGGATCTCTGCGCCCGGGTGCAGGCGGTGGCGGGCGGGGCACATGTGCCCGTCAATGCCGCGCTGATCGACCGCCTACCGGCGCTGGAGATCGTCGCCAATTTCGGTGTCGGCTACGATTCCGTCGATGCTCGCCATTGCGCGACGAAGGGCATCTGCGTCACCAATACCCCCGATGTGCTGAGCGAGGAGGTTGCCGATACGGCGATGGCGCTGCTGCTGATGGCGGCGCGCGAACTGCCGGCGGCCGAGCGCTATCTGCGCGCCGGCCAATGGGTCGCCAAGGGTCCCTATCCGCTGACCCGCGCCACGCTGCGCGGGCGCAAGCTCGGCATCCTCGGCCTTGGCCGCATCGGCAAGGCGATTGCCGTGCGGGCCGAGGCGTTCGGGCTCGAGATCCACTATCACGGGCGCTCGCGCCAGCCGGACGTTGCCTATCACTATCACGAGACGCTGCTGGGCATGGCCGAAGCCTGCGACACGTTGATGGTCGTGGCGCCCGGCGGCGCCGCAACGCGGGGCATCGTCAACGCCGAGGTGCTGAAGGCGCTGGGCTCCGAGGGCATCGTCGTGAACATCGGCCGCGGCACGGTCATCGACGAGCCGGCGCTGGTCGCGGCCCTGCAGGATGGCACCATCCTGTCTGCCGGCCTCGACGTGTTCGAGGACGAGCCGCGGGTGCCGCAGGCGCTCATCGACATGGAGCATGTCGTCCTGCTGCCGCATGTCGGATCTGCCTCCCAGCACACCCGCAACGCCATGGGGCAACTCGTCGTCGACAACCTTCTGTCCTGGTTCCGGGACGGCAAGCCGGTTACGCCCGTCGCCGAGACGCCTTTCGCCAGAAAGGTTTAATCAAGCTTAACGAAGCGTTAATCGGTTCAGTCGATCCTGTTCGTGCCGTGGTCGGGTGTGGTGGTCCGGATGGTACCGGTTTCCCCTCCGCGCCCCGGCTCTCCCGGATGCGCCACTTGCGCAAGGTCAGGAACAGGATCGGGATCATGGCGCTTTACATGCAACGGATCGGCGTTCTCGTCGCCGTCACGCTGTTCTCGCTGGTGTTCTTCGGCACCGGCCTGACGGGCGCACAGCCGGTCGAGGCGCGCGTCGCCGGACAATGGCAGCTCATCGACGAGGTGTCGGGTGCGGTGTGCCGGCTTCATCTCAAGGCGGAGGAGGCAGGTGGCGCGTTTCCGCGCGATGCCTTCCGGGCCGACACGACCTCCTGCACGAGCCCGGTCGGGGGCGAGTTGCCGCAGCTTGGCTGGCGTGTGCCGCCGGAGGGCGGCATCGAGTTCGTCCTTGCCAATGGCAGCGTGCTCGCCGCCTTCGATGTGGGGGAGAGCGAGGGGCTCGCCTCGGTGGCGCCGACCGGCGCCTTCCTGCTGCTGGTGCCCGAGCGGGCAGTGGCGCTGTCGGCGCTTATTCCGACAGCGCATTGATCCGGCGTCTCAGGGCTTATTTGGCCTTGTCCGACAGGAACTGACCCATGCGCTCCAGCGCGCGGGCTATGTTTTCGGCCGAGTTGGCGTAGGACAGGCGGATGTAGCCCTCACCCAGGATGCCGAAGTCCGGCCCGCCGATGGTGGCAACGCCGGTTTCTTCCAGCAGCGCGCTTGCCAAGGGCTTCGCCTTCCAGCCGGTCGCGGAGATGTTGGGGAAGGCGTAGAAGGCGCCCATGGGGGTGCGGGCGCTGACCCCGGGCAGGGCATTCAGACCATTCACCACCAGCTTCCGGCGCTTGTCGAACTCCCGCATCATGTCGGCGACCGCATCCTGCGGTCCCTCCAGTGCGGCAAGGCCGGCATATTGGGCGGGTGCGTTGACGCAGGACCAGCAGTTGACAGCGAGCTTGCGTGCCTTGTCGATCAGGGCCTGCGGCCAGACCGCATAGCCCATGCGCCAGCCGGTCATGGCATAGGTCTTCGACCAGCCGTCGAGCAGGATCAGCCGGTCGCGGATCGACTCGAACTCCAGCAGCGAGGTGTGGACCGCCCCGTCATAGGTCATCTGGCCGTAGATCTCGTCCGACAGGATGGCGATGTCGGGACGTGCGGCAAGGCCAGCCACCAGCTTTTCGATTTCGGCGCGCGGCGTCACGCCGCCGGTCGGGTTGGCGGGCGAGTTGAGGATGATCAGCCGGGTCTTCGGCGTCAGCAGGCCGAGCGTTTCCTCCGCGGAGAAAGCGAAATCGTTTTCCTCGCGGATCGGCACCGGCACCGGCGTTGCGCCGGTGAACTCGATCATCGACCGGTAGATGGGGAAACCGGGATCTGGATAGAGGATCTCGGCGCCCGGCTCGCCGAACATCAAGATCGCCATGAACATGGTGACCTTGCCGCCGGGCACGATAACGACCTTGTCGGGATCGATGGCAACGCCGGTGCGCTTTTCGATATCGGCGGCAACGGCTTCGCGTAGGGGCAGGATGCCGGTCGCCGGCGTGTAGCCGTGATGGCCGTCGCGCAGCGCCTTCACCGCGGCTTCGACAATATGGTCCGGCGTGCGGAAATCGGGTTGGCCGATGCCCAGATTGATGATGTCCTTGCCGGTGCGGGCGAGTTCGGTGGCGCGCGCCAGCACGGCGAAGGCGTTCTCCTCGCCGATCCTATTGAAGCCTTCGATGGTTTTCAGCATGGGTCCTCCCGGCGCCGTGCGGCAATATCGCCGCCCGGCATGGTCATGATAGGTTTGTCGGAGCCCTTGATATCGTGGGCTCCGTACTTGTGGAAGTGGATCGGGGGCGGGAGGGCTTGCCGGTCAATGGATTCGCGGAGGGATAGGTGTGAATCACGTCGCACATCTCGACACGCCGGTCGGTCCGCTCGAAATCGAGGCGGAGCGCGATGCGATTGTGCGTGTCGGCTGGGGGCGTCGGCGCGATCCCTCGCCGACGCCGCTGCTGGAGGAGGCGCTGGATCAGCTACGCCGGTATTTCGGCGGCAGTCTGACACGGTTCGACCTGCCGCTGGCGCCGGCCGGCAACGATTTCCAGCAGGCGGTGTTTCGCGAGCTATTGGCCATTCCCTATGGCGAGACGCGCAGCTATGGCGATCTGGCGGCCCGGCTGTCCACCTATGGACAGCCGGTCGGCCAGGCCTGCGGTGCCAACCCGATCCCGGTGATCATTCCCTGCCACCGGGTGCTGTCGGCCAGCGGGCTCGGCGGCTATTCGGGCGAGGGCGGCAGCGAGACCAAGATCGCTCTTCTCAAACTCGAGGGCGGGTTTCCCTTCCTCCTCTAGCCGTCTGCGGAGCGGTGTTGCGCGCCGCGCTTTGCCAAGGCGCGGAAAATTCGCTACTGCGGTGGACAACGCATCCCATATTCACGGGAACGCACGGCAGGCGATCCTCGCCGGGCCGCGCCCACGTCAGACACAGGCAAGCCCATGACCCTATCCCAGGACAGCAAGATCCCCGTCACCGTATTGACGGGCTATCTCGGCGCCGGCAAGACGACGCTGCTCAACCGCATTCTCAGCGAGAACCACGGCACCCGCTATGCGGTGATCGTCAACGAGTTCGGCGAGATCGGCATCGACAACGAGTTGCTCGTCGAATCCGACGAGGAAATCTTCGAGATGAACAACGGCTGCATCTGCTGCACCGTGCGCGGCGACCTGATCCGCACCGTCGAGAACCTGATGAAGCGCAAGGGCAGCTTCGACGCCATCGTGGTCGAGACCACCGGCGTTGCCGATCCGGCCCCGGTCGCGCAGACCTTCTTCATGGACGAGGATGTGCGCGCCAAGGCCAAGCTCGACGCGGTCGTCACCGTCGTCGACTGCCGCCATGTGCTGCAGCGGCTGGCCGACACGGAGGAGGCCGAGGACCAGATCGCCTTTGCCGACGTCATCCTGCTCAACAAGACCGACCTGGTGACCGCCGACGAGTTGAAGGCGGTGGAGAGCCGCATCCAGTCGATCAACCCGTATGCCAAGCTGATCCGCAGCGAGCGCTGCGCGGTGCCCCTGGACGAGGTGCTGAACCGGGGCGCCTTCGACCTGGAGCGGATCCTGTCGCTCGATCCGCATTTCCTGGAGGAGGCGGAGCACACGCACGAATGCGGGCCGGACTGCGACCACGACCATCACCATCACGACGGCCATGACCATGACCATGACCATGACCACGATCACGGCCATGGTCATCACCACCATCATCACGACCATGACGCGCCGCATTCGGTGAAGAGCGTGTCGATGACGGCGGGAGAACTCGATCCGCAGGTGTTCTTCCGCTGGATCGGCGACATGACCCAGGTCAACGGGCCGAACATCCTGCGCCTCAAGGGCATCATCGCCTTCCGGGATGACCCGCAGCGTTATGTGGTGCAGGGCGTCCACATGATCCTGGAAGGCGACCATCAGCGCGACTGGAAGGACGGGGAGCCGCGCCTCAGCCGGCTGGTGGTAATCGGTCGAGAGCTCGATTTCGATGCGCTCGAGATCGCCTTCAAGGCCTGCGAGGCCTGAGCGACATGGTCTCGGTCGCTCCGCTTGACCTGAGCGGTTTCGTCGTGGCGGCTGCCTTCCTCAAGGGGCAGCCGGCCTTTGCCTCCGGCGACGGTGCGGTGCTCCTGCTGACGGATGCAGGCGAGCGTCGCATTCGCCTCCATGACGGCGGCTTGCTCGTCGCCTGCCGGACGCTGGAGGGCGATGCGCTGCTCTCCGGCGGTGACGACGGCACGGTGCGCCGGCTCGGCGCCGATGGCACTGTCGAGACGCTTGCCGAGATGCCGCGCAAATGGATCGACCTGCTTGCCGCCGGGCCGCAGGGCAGCCTCGCCTTCGGCTCGGGACGCAGTGCCATGGTTCGGCAGGCCGACGGCAGCGTGAAGGACTTTTCGCAAGCCCGCGCGGTCGGCGGGCTTGCCTTCGCGCCCAAGGGACTGCGGCTCGCCATCGCCCGATATGACGGGGCGACGCTGCAATTCGTCAACACCGCCGCCGCACCTCAGCAGCTTGAGTGGAAGGGCGCGCACAAGGACGTCACATTCTCGCCGGACGGAAAGTATCTGGTGACGACCATGCAGGAGAACGCGCTGCATGGCTGGCGCCTCTCCGACGGGCAGGACATGCGGATGACCGGATATCCCGGAAAGGTCCGTTCGATGAGCTGGTCGGCCAAGGGACGGTATCTTGCGACCTCCGGCGCCAATGCCGCGATCCTGTGGCCCTTCTTCGGCAAGAGCGGGCCGATGGGCCAGCAGCCGCTGCAACTTGGGGCTCGTGGCGACCAGATGGTGACGCGGGTCGCCTGCCTTCCGGATGAGGATGTGGTGGCGATCGGCTATCAGGACGGGCTGGTGCTCTTTGCCCGGTTCTCCGACGGTGAGGAGTTGCTGGCCCGGCGACCGGGGGCGGGGGCGGTGAGCGCGCTGGCCTGGGACGACGGCGGCACGCGGCTTGCCTTCGGCACGGAGGCGGGAGAAGCGGGATTGATCTCGCTTTAGGCGCAACGCAAGGGAGGGTCGGGAGATGATCGCTCGCACCATGGCGCTGGCCGCCGCGCTTCTTGGCGGCGTCACCACGTCCCAGCTTCCCGAGTTTGCCCAGCAATACCGCCAGCGTCTTGGCGGGGCCATCGATGCCCTGACCCAGGTGGTCGAGGAGTTTCGCGCCGACGCCGCGGCTCATGGCCTGACGGTGGGCGAGGCCATCGACAGGCTGGAGGGCTCCGCCGACCGGCTCGTCGCTGCCCAGGGCGAGCGGGCGCAGCGGGCACTTGACCGTCTCGATGGACTGAGGCGGCAGCAGGACGCCTTTCGCGAGGCGGGGCCGTTCGGCCGGCTCGTCGTGATGGCCCGCGATCTCGATCCGCAGATTGCCAGCCGCGCCTTCGAGGATTTCGAGCCGGCGGTGCCGGCGACGATAGAGGGCGCGGTGGCCGCCGGTGGCGGTTTCCTGTCCGTGCTGTTCGGCGCCGGCCTCATCGGCCGGGCGGCGCGGCGGTTTCGCCGCCGGCGGAATGCCTGACGCAAGCGCGCGGGCAGAAGAGGGGACAGCATGGACACGCTCAGCCGGATGCGCTGCTTCCTGAAGGTGGTGGATGCGGGCGGTTTTTCCGCTGCCGCGCGCGAACTCGGCCGCTCCAAGGCGCTGGTCTCGAAATATGTCGGCGAGCTGGAGGACGAACTTGGCGCAAGGCTGCTCAACCGTACCACCCGCCAGATCTCGATGACCGAGGTCGGTCACGCCTTCTACAAGGAGGCGAGCGATATCCTCACCCGCATCGACGACCTGAAGGCCTCTATCCAGAACACCCATCAGGAAGCCCGAGGCACCTTGCGGATCTCGGCCCCGCGCTCGATGGGTGACGATTTCCTCAATCCGGCGATCATGGCCTTTCTCGCCGCCGAGCCGCAGATTTCGGTCGACCTGCGGCTTGAAGACCGCTTCGTCGATCTTGTCGAGGAAGGGTTCGATGCGGCGATCCGGGTGGCGGAACTGACCGATTCCAGCCTGATCGCTCGCAAGCTTGCGCCGTTTCGCGGCGTGGTCTGCGCCTCGCCGGAGGCGATTGCCCGGTTCGGCCGACCGCAGCACCCGCAGGACCTGGCGAACCTGCCCTGCATCATCGACAACAATTACCGGTTCCGGAACAACTGGCAGTTCCAGGCAGACGGGAGCCGCATCAGTGTGCCGGTGAAGGGACGGGTGGAGGTCAACAGCGCCGAGGCAGCGCGCGCCGCGGCCGTCGCCGGTCTCGGCTTTCTGCGCATTCCCTATATCTTCGTGCACCGCGAGCTAGCGGACAGGCGCCTCGAACCGCTGCTGGAGGGGTTCCATCCGGAGGGGCAGGCGATCTATGTCGTCTACCCGCATCGGCGGCACCTGTCGGGCAAGGTGCGCGCCTTCGTCGATTTCCTCAGCGAGTGGTTCGCCGAGCGGCGGCGGCAGGGCGAGGTCTGCTGATCCCGCGCCTGCTCGCCGACAGCCGCTGCGCTCAGGCGGCGGCCAGCCGCTCCTCGGCCAGCGTGTCGGCCACCTTCTGCGTCGGCAGCGACAGGCGTTCGGCCCGCTCGAAGATACGCGTCAGCGTCTCGTCGATCGCCTCGACCTTCCGGCGAACCAGCGCATCGTCGCCGCCGGGCGTTGCCAGCGCGATGGAGATCACGCCGCCGGCATTGATGGCATAGTCCGGCGCATAGAGGATGCCGCGCTGGCGCAGGGCTTCGTCATGGCGTTCTTCGGCGAACTGGTTGTTGGCGGCTCCCGCGACGATCCCGGCCCGGATCTGCGGGATCGTGTCGTCGTTGAGCCCGGCGCCAAGGGCACAGGGGGCGAAGACGTCGACCTCGGCTGCATGGGCGCGATCGGCATCAATTGCCTCGGCGCCGAAGCGGGCAACGGCGTCTTCCAGGGTCGGCGTGTGGATGTCGGCGAGCACGAGACGCGCACCGGCACGGTGCAACTGTCCGGCGAGATCCATGCCGACATGGCCGAGGCCCTGGACGCAGACCCTGCGCCCCTCCAGGCTGTCGGAGCCGAAGCGGTGGCGCAGGGCCGCGCGGATGCCGCAGAAGACGCTGAGTGCGGTGTAGGGCGAGGGATCGCCGAGGCCGGTCGCACGGGTGCCGCGTACATGTTGGGTGCGGGTGGCGACGATTTCCATGTCCGGCGCACTGATGCCGACATCCTCGGCGGTGACGTAGGTTCCGCCCAATCGGTCGACCTGGGCGCCGAACGCGGCGAGCAGGTCCGGCGTCTTGGCGCTGCGTGCGTCGCCGATGATCACGGCCTTGCCGCCGCCGAGGTCGAGCCCGGCGAGCGCGTTCTTGTAGGTCATGCCGCGCGACAGGCGCAGCGCGTCGGTCAACGCCTCGGCGCTGTTGGCATAGGCCCACATGCGGCAGCCGCCGAGCGCCGGGCCGAGGCGGGTGTCGTGGACGGCGATGATGGTGAACAGGCCGCTGGCGCGGTCATGGCCGAACACGACCTGCTCGTGGCCGCGAAATTCCGGATGATCGAACATGCCGTCCTCCATCGACTGAAGCTTCCGGCTGATCACGGGGGCGTTCATGACATGTCTCCTCGCGCCTCTCGGGGCGCTGCGCATGGATGCCGACCGGGGCACATTGCCTCACCATGGGAGGCGGGGCCGCAGGACATCGTTCCTCTCTCCATGAGGAAAATATAGGCATCCTCTGCGGAAATTCGGTTCTTTCTGTTCGCAGCCAGACTTAAAAAAACACGTTTTCATCCTTATCACCCGTAGTGTTGGGAAATTTCGTCTCGCTTGCCTCCCCGGGGGGATGTCTCCGCGCGCCGCGCATGCCGGAAGATCCGATGGGGCTGGTTGGACGCGCTGCCTTGCTGTCGCCGCGAAGTTTGCCAATATCGGCGTCACGGATTCGAAGATGAGGAGTGCCTCGGCGCATGTGGAAGGCCGGAATGTTTGCCGCGGCCCTGACGGTCGGCCTTGCTGGCGCGGCCGGTGCTCACCCGCATGTCTTCGTCGAGTCGCGCGCTGAAGTGGTCTTCGATGAGGCCGGACGCCTGTCGGCAGTCCGACATATCTGGCAGTTCGACGAAGCTTTCACCGCGTTCGCGGTGCAGGGGCTCGATGAGAACGGCGATGGCGAATTGTCCCGAGAGGAACTGCAGCCGCTTGCCGAGGTCAATGTGGAGTCGCTCGCCGAATACGACTTCTTCACGTTCCTGCACCACAACGGCACCGACATCGCCTTCGAGCCGCCGCACGAATATTGGCTCGATTTCTACGGCGGCCGGCTGACGCTGTTCTTCACCCTGCCGTTGCGCGAGCCCCGAGTGGTGGACGCTTCGACGGTTGAGCTCGACGTGTTCGACCCGGCCTATTTCGTTGCCTTCGAGATGACGCCGGAGACGCCCTTCGTGCTGGTCGGGGCACCGCAAACCTGCACGCTTGACTTCACGCCGCCACCGGAACTGGATCCGCAGACCGCGACCGTTCTTGCAGCAATCCCGCAGAGCGAGCGGCAGTTGCCACCCGATCTGATGCAGATCACCGAGACCCTCTCCAACTCGGCGAGGATCGGCTGCAAATGAGGCATTTCCCGTGAAACTGTCGATGATCCGCAGCGCCCTGCCGGCCTCCTCGCCCGTGCCGCTCGCCCTTGCGCCGCTCGCCCTGGCGTTGGTCTGCCTTGCGCTGGCAGCCGGGCCGGCGGTCGCCGCGCCCTCGCCCTTCGGTGTTGGCCTCGTTGAACCGTCCTACGCGCCGGGCGGCATTCTCTCGGGTGTTTTCGGCTGGATCGCCCAGCAGCAAAAGGCCTTCTATACCTCGCTGACGGCGGCGATCAAGGCGATGAAGGAGGACGGCAGCGCCGCTTGGTGGCTGATGGGGCTTTCCTTCCTCTATGGCGTCTTCCATGCCGCAGGACCGGGACACGGCAAGGCGGTGATCTCGTCCTATGTCCTTGCCAATGGCGAGACCCTGCGGCGCGGCATTCTGCTCTCCTTCGCGTCGGCTTTCGCCCAGGCGGTGACGGCGGTGGCGGTGATCGGCATTGCGTCCGTGTTGCTGCGGATGACGGCGATCGCCATCACCGAGACGACCCGCTGGTTCGAGGTGGGATCCTATGCGGTGGTCGCGCTGCTCGGTGTCTATCTCGTCTGGCGCAAGATCCTGCGGCCGCTGCTGACGCCGCGGCGACCGGTGGCGCTGGGCGCGCAGGCGGTGGTCGCCTGCGCCCATGATCACGGTCACGGTCACGATCATGGGCATTCGCACACCCACAGTCACGGTCATGATCACGGCCACAGCCACGGGCATCATCATGCCCATGCCCATGCCCATGCTCATGCTGACGGGCACGGCCATGCGCATGCCCATCCTCACACGCATTCGCATGAGATGGGGGAGGTGTGCGGCAGTTGCGGCCATGTGCATGCGCCGCCGCCGTCGATGCTGACAGGGGAGTTCTCCCTGACGCGGGCCTGGTCGGTGATCGTGGCCATCGGTCTGCGGCCGTGCACCGGCGCCCTGGTGGTGCTGGTCTTCGCGATCTCGCAGGGTCTTGCCCTTGCGGGCGTCGCGGCGACCTTCGCCATGGCGGTGGGCACGGGCCTGACGGTGTCGCTGCTGGCGGTGATGGCGGTGGTCGCCAAGGAAGTGGCCCTGCGCAGCGTGGGAGGTCGCGCCGCCGCCCGCCTGCATGCCGGGATCGAGGGGTTCGCCGCCCTCGTCGTGCTCCTGCTCGGAACCTCGCTGTTGATTGCGGCTGTCGGCTGGGGCGGCTGACGCCCGCCTTCGTTCCGTGGAACGTTCAGGCCTTGCCGCCGGCACCGGCCGTCGCTGCGCGCCGCCGCGCCGTCACCTGCTCCCGGTGGATGACATAGAGACCGGAGCCGGTCGTGAGCAGGATGCCGAGCGAGGCCAGCGTGTTGGGCAGGTCGGCGAAGATGAGCCAGCCGATCAGCGTCGCGAAGGGGATCTCCAGATACTGCATGGGGGCCAGCGTCGCCGCCGGAGCAAGCCGCAGCGACCAGGTCATCAGCAGGTGGGCGACGGTTCCCAGAACGCCGACGGCCGCAAGCAGCCACATGTCCCGACTTTCCAGCGCAACGAAATCCAGTCCGGGCAGGCCGGCGCTCGAAAACACCAGCCAGGCGCTTCCCAGGATGAAGGTGGCGATGAGGCCGCTGACTGCTTGCAGGCTGATCGGGTCGGTGGCCTTGGCGATGCTGCGTGTCACCATCATGAACAGGGCGAAAGCAACGGCGACGCCGAGCGGCAGCAGGGCCGGGGCGCCGACGGCGGCGTAGTTGGGCTGGATCACCAGAAGGGCACCAGCAAAGCCGACGATGCACGCCATCAGCCGATAGGGGCCGACCTGCTCGCCGAGGACGAACCGGCCAAGCAGGAGCATCAGGAACGGCATCACGAAGGCGATCGCGATGGCGTCGGCCAGCGGCAGGAACCGCAGCGAAGCAAACATCGCGGCGATGCCGAGAATGTGCAGGATGGTGCGCAGGACGGTCAGTTGCAGCAGGCGCAAAGGCATGCGCAGGCTGCCGCGCGCGAGCCAGACCACCGGGATCAGCAAGGCGGCCTGCAGCGCGAAGCGGACCAGAAGCAACTGCCCGAGCGGCACCGTCTCGCCGAGAACCTTGGCGACGGCGTCCCCGAGCGGGGCGAGAATGCAGAAACCGGTCATGAGCAGCATGCCGCTCAGAGGCCTGTCGTGGGTCATGGTCGCACAGTAAGCCGCGGCGCAGCCCAAGGGAAGCGCAGGGGTTGTATCCGGTTGTATATAATCGGCAAATTTGCCGATGCCAAGCGCGGGCAGTCCTGACCTAGCCCGACGGATTTGGCAAGCGGAGATCGCAAGAGGGCGGACGCGGGTGTGAAATGTCAGGCCGGGGGAACCGGCTCCCCGTCCCGTCCGAGCTCGATCGGCTCGCCGTGCGGCGTTGCGGCGGCGGCGCGCAGCCATGCCTCTTGCCGGGCGTCGATCTGCTCGTGCGAGGTCAGCGCCTTGCGCGTGATCATCGTCTCGAGCGCCACCAGCCAATGCTCGTAATAGCTGTCGCCGCAGTCCGGATCGCCGCGCGACTGGGCCTTGCGGATCGCTTGCGACAGGGTCTGCGCCCATTCGCTCCAGGTGAACACGCCGCGCTCGTGCAACTCGACGGCCAGCGCGAAGGCGCGGGCTTCCCAGGGCTCGCGGAACACCGGCTCGCCGTCTTTCTGAGGCAGGTTGTCCAGCGGCGGCAGCGGCGTTTGTCCGCCCGACGTTTCAGAGGGCTTCAAGATAGGGCTCCCACAGGTCGATGCGCACTTTGAGGGACGGATCTGTGCCTTCTCCCCAAAGTTCGGGTCCGTCAAAGACGACGCCGTAAAGCCAGGCGGGCTGTTCGCCCTTGCCGGCCGCATTGGTGTCGGGGAAGACGTGGATGCCATGCACGGCCTCGATCACGCCGGCGCGCCCACGGCAGTAGCGCGGGATGCGGGTATGGCCGGTGGGGTGCATGTTGCGGGCACGCACGCGGTCGCCGACGGCAAACCTCGCCGGCCGATCCCCCTCGCGCTCGCTCGGGCCGCCCCGGGCGAGAACCGGTGCCACATCGGCGGCGGCGAGCACACGCTTCACCGGGCGGCTGTGGCGCAGGCTGTGGCCGGCGGCGATCTCGTCGGGTCCGACAAGGTCGCGTTCCGCGAGCAGCCTTTCCAGCCCGGACAGCCAGATCTGATAGTAGCTCGAGGCGAGGTAACGGGCCGGGTCCATGCTCTCGCGGGCATGGCGGGACATGTCGATGTTCCATTCGCCGGTCGCGCCCATCGCCAGCGTCAGCGCGAAGGCGCGCGGTTCCCAGTCCGCATGGAAGAGGGGCTTGACCGGCTCGGGCACCACCGCGCCGAACCCCATCATGCCGCCCAGGTCCTGTGCGCCGTTCATCCTGCCTGTGCCTCCAGCTCTGCGGGCGTGAGCGCAAGCCCGGTGCCGATCATGCTGTCGCGGGTGACGAGGCGCGCCAGTTCCTCTTCGCTCCAGCCGACGGTGCCTTCGGGCCGGCGCGGCAGCACCAGGTAGCGGATTTCGGCGGTGGAGTCCCAGACGCGGATCTGCGTGTCGCCCGGCAGTTCGACACCGAAGTCCGCCAGCACGCCGCGCGGGTCGCGCACCGCCTTGGCACGGTAGGGAGCGGACTTGTACCAGACCGGCGGCAGGCCGAGCACCGGCCACGGATAGCAGGAGCACAGGGTACAGACGACCATGTTGTGTTCGCTGGCCGTGTTCTCCACCGCCACCATGTGTTCGCCCTGCCGGCCGATATAGCCCAGCGAATGGATGGCGCCCGTGGCATCGCGCATCAGCCAGTCGTGAAACTCGGGATCGCTCCACGCCTTCGCCACCACACGGGCGCCGTTATGCGGACCGACCTGCGTCTCGTAGGTCTCGATCAGCACATCGAGGGCGGCCGGGTCGACATAGCCCTTCTCGATCAGGATCGATTCCAGGGCTCGCACGCGGGCATCGATCTGCGAAAGGTGCGAGCCGTGATCATGGCCGTGCCCATGCCCGTGGTCATGCTCGCCGTGATGGTGGCCATGATGGCCGTTGCCGCCCGTCATCCTGCTGGACCTTTCCGTGTATCCTGTCCTGCCCTTCGGCGGTGTTATTCGGCCGCCTGCCGGGCGCCCCGGGTCTCCCGCAGCGCCGCGCCGAAGGCGGCGAACAGGCGCGAGGAGGCGGCGTCGCTGCCGACCCAGTATTCCGGGTGCCACTGGGTGGCGATGGCGAAGGAGGACGCCGCGTCGATCGAGACGGCCTCGATGGTGCCGTCGTCGGCGGTCGCTTCGATGGTGAGGCCGGGCGCAAGCCGGCCGATCGCCTGGCGGTGCAGCGAATTGACGTCGATGCGGGCGTCGCCAAGGATCGCCGCAAGCTTGCCCTGCGGCACGATCTCGACATGATGGGCAAGGGCGAAGCGGGCGTCCTGGGTCTCCCCTTCCGGGGCGCGGTGGTCGCGCCGCCCGGTCATCTCCTGCACCTCGCTGACCAAGGTGCCGCCGAGTGCCACGTTGAGCTCCTGCAATCCGCGGCAGATGGCGAAGACCGGCAGGCCTCGGGCGATGGCACGGCGGATCAGCGGCAGCGTCGTGGTGTCGCGGCGCCTGTCGAAGGGACCGTCCTGTTCGCGGGCTTCGGCGCCGTAGAAGACAGGGTGGACGTTGGAGCGCGAGCCGGTCAGCAGCACTCCGTCGACCCGGTCCAGCACCGCGTCGAGGTCGATCGCCGGGCCCATGGACGGCAGCAGCAGCGGCATCGCGCCGGCGCCCTGCACCAGCGCTTCCAGATAGGTAGACGGGGCGGCGTGCCAGGCATAGCCTTCGACTTCCTTGACGTCGCAACTGACAAGAACAACGGGGGCAGACATTTGGGGGCTCCTGAAAGGGCTCCTGGGGGGGATCCGGTCGCGGTCGGGTCGCACAGGGACGGGAAGACGAGACCGCGGCCCGAACGGTCGCGCCCGCATCGACTGCGGGCTCGACTGGGAGATTAGCGGAAGGCGCTGGCTTGTCCACCATCCGGCGAGATCTCCCGCCCGCGGCGGGGCGCGATTGGTCCGCACCCGCGGGCGCCGCGAAAATTCGCACCCGCATGCCGGCCGGCCTTGTGTCCCAATGGCATATGCGGTTTATATCGCTCTCAAAGTGCCTTTAGGAGAAGGGCACTTGGCAACGTCGGGCGGCATTGGCTGCCGACACCGGTTCGAGAATCGATCGTTCGTGAGATCGTTCAGCGGGCAGTCGAGATCTCGATCAAATCCCAAGGGAGGGACTGCATGGATCGCCGTTCATTCATCACGAAGGCCGGCCTCGCCGGCGTTGGCGTGGGTGCCGCCACGCTCGCCGCTCCGGCCATTGCGCAGGGCAACCAGACCTGGCGCATGGTCACCACCTGGCCGAAGAACTTTCCTGGCCTCGGCGTCGGCGCGCAGCGCCTTGCCGACCGCATCACCGCCGCGTCCGGCGGCAGGCTGACCGTGCAGGTCTACTCGGCCGGCGAACTGGTCCCGCCGCTGCAGTCGCTCGACGCGGTGATCGACGGGTCGGCCGAGATGTCGCATGGCGCCGCCTATTACTGGCAGAACAAGAGCCAGGCGCTGTCCTTCTTCACCGGCGTTCCCTATGGCATGACCTCGCGCGAACTCGCCGCCTGGGTGCGCTATATGGGCGGCCAGGAAATCTGGGACGAGATCTACGACCAGTTCGGCGTGCAGGGCTTCCTGTCCGGCGACACCGGCACCCAGGCGGGCGGCTGGTTCCGCAACGAACTGACGAGCCTTGAGTCCGTCAAGGGCCTGCGCTTCCGGACCCCGGGTCTCGGCGGCCGCGTGTGGGAGAAGCTCGGCGCCACCGTCACCAACATGGCGGCGGGCGAGATCTTCCAGGCGCTGCAGTCGGGCACGCTGGACGCGGCCGAGTTCGTCGGCCCCTACAACGACCTGGCGCTCGGTTTCTACCAGATCTGCAAGAACTACTACTTCCCGAGCTTCATCGAGCCGGGTCTTGCAACGGAACTGGTCGTCTCCAAGGCGAAGTACCAGGCCCTGCCGAGCGACCTGCAGGCCATCGTCCGCGACGTCTGCCAGGCCGAATACGACCAGGTCGCCTCGGACTTCTATGCCAACGATCCGCGCGCGCTGAAGACGCTGGTCGAGCAGCATGGGGTGCAGGTGCGCGAGTTCCCGGCCGACATCATGGAGGCCGGCGCCAACGCGGCGATCGAGATCCTCGAAGGCCTGCGCAACTCCGACGACGCTCTCGTCAAGAAGACGACCGAGAGCTTCATCGAGTCGCTCAACATCATGCGTACCCGCACCGAAGGCACCGACGGCGCCTTCATCCAGGCGCGCAAGACCTACTTCAAGATCTGACGGTCATCGACCGGCTCCGGTCGGTCCCCGAAAATGCAAACCCCGGCCGAAAGGCCGGGGTTTTTTGTTGCAAGGTGCCGGTCCGCGCGTCGCTCGGCCTGGGAGATGCTCAACGCCGGTATCGCGCCGGCGTGGCGGCAGGATCAGCGATAGATCAGCCGCGGCAGCCAGGTGGCGATCTCCGGGAAGGCGAACAGGATGGCGATGGCCAGGACCTGCAGGCCGACGAAGGGCAGCACGCCCTTGTAGATCATCGTCGTCGACACGGAGTGCGGGGCGACACCGCGCAGGTAGAACAGCGCGAAGCCGAAGGGCGGCGTCAGGAACGAGGTCTGCAGGTTGACGCCGACAATGATGCCGAGCCAGACCGGGTCGACATCGAGGGCAAGCAGGATCGGCGCGGTGATCGGGATCACGATGAAGATGATCTCGAACGTGTCGAGGATGAAGCCCAGCAGGAACATGATGAACATCACCACCGCCACGGCCATCAGCGTGCCGCCGGGCAGGTTCGCCAGGAATTCGTGTACCAGATTGTCGCCGCCCATCAGGCGGAAGACGATCGAGAACACTGCCGCGCCGAACAGGATGATGAACACCATGCAGGTGATCGTCGCCGTGGCGATGGCGGTCTCCCGCAGGATCGAGAAGGACAGGCGCCAGCGCAGGGCGGCGAGCACCAGCGCGCCGACCGCGCCCACGGAGGCCGCTTCGGTCGGTGTGGCGATGCCGCCGAGGATCGAACCGAGCACGGCCATGATCAGCAGCAGCGGCGGCAGCAGCGCGGTCAGCACCTCGCGGAAGAGATGCGCCTTCTCTTCCGGCGGGACGGGCGTTGCCGGGCAGGATTCCGGATCGGTGATCGCCTTGAACACGGTCCAGGCGAGATAGAGGCCGACCAGCATCAGGCCGGGCAGGAGAGCGCCGGCGAAGAGATCGCCGACCGAGACCGGTGCCGGTGCGAAATTGCCCTTCGACATCTGGACCTGGGCGTTGATGCCCGACAGCATGTCGCCCATGAAGATCAGCACCGTCGACGGCGGGATGATCTGGCCGAGCGTGCCGGAAGCGCAGATGACGCCGCTGGCAAGCCGCGGGTCGTATTTCGCGCGCAGCATCGCCGGCAGCGAGATCAGGCCCATGGTGACAACGGTGGCGCCGACGACGCCGGTCGAGGCGGCCAGCAGCGCGCCGACGACGATGACCGACATGCCGAGGCCGCCGCGCAGGTTGCCGAACAGCTTGCCCATGGTCAGCAGCAGTTGCTCGGCGATCTTCGAGCGCTCCAGCATCACGCCCATGAAGATGAACAGCGGCACGGCGACCAGCACCTCGTTGGTCATGTAGCCGATATAGCGGTTGGCGAGGCTGCCGAGATTGGAGGGGTCGAAGACGCCAAGCCACATGCCGACAAGACCGAACATCAGCGACACGCCGGCAAGCGTGAAGGCGACCGGAAAGCCGAGCAGCAGGAAGCCGATGATGCCGAAGAACATGAGCCCGGACAGGAGCTCGCCGATAAGGACCGGAGTCATCAGGCTTCAGCCTCCCCCTTGGACGCGGCAACGGACTCGTAGCGCAGATGCGGCGGCAGCAGGTCTTCTCGGCCCGCCAGCACCAGCACGGCACGGGCCGCCATTGCCAGGCCCTGCAGGGCAAGCAGCGCGGCAAAGCCGATGATGAAGGATTTCAGGATGAACAGTCCCGGCATGCCGCCGAAATTGGCCGAGGCCTCGCTGAGGCGCCAGGAACGCGCGACGAAGGTCCAGCTATAGTTGGTTACCACATAGGTGAAAGGCAGCAGGAACAGGAACACGCCGAGCAGATCGACCATCGCCTTGCGGCGCACGGTGGCCGGCCGGTAGAAGATGTCGACGCGAACGTGGTCGTTGCGCAGCAGGGCGAAACCGGCGACGGCGGTGAACATGGCACCGTTCAACCAGACATAGAGATCCTGCATCCAGACAAAGCTGGTGGAGAAGACGTAGCGTTGCACCACCACTGTGAAGCAGACGACGACGATGGCCAGCGACAGCCAGGAAAACACGTTTCCGACCAGCGCGTTGAGCCCGCTGATGACGCGGACGATCAGGGCGAGCGCGCGCACCGGCTCACTCACCGTCGCGCGTTTGGCGGCGCGCGTTCTCGAGTTTCATCACGGATCCTCTCCGGTGGTTTCCCCCACGGGATGCTGGCGTGTTCGCCATTCCAGCCCGCTTCCCCATATGTCGATGGGCGTTTGCTTAGCAGTTTTGCAGCCGATGCAAAAGCAATGCTGAGCCTGTCGCGGGCAAAATTGTCGGAGGGGAGAGAGAGGGCGAGACCGGGTTCCCCGGACGTCGCGGCATATGCGGTCTCGCCCGGCTTCCGACCTGCCTGCGGGGCAGGGCAATCGCAAGATCACCTTGCGGACGTGTCGGAATTCATTTGACGGAGCCGGGGGTTGGGAAAGAACCTTGGCAGAGCGGGTGCGCGTGAGGGCACCCGCAGGGAGGGAGTTTACATGGCACGCAATACGGTCTCGCTCGATGACAAGTACGACCTTGCCAAAGAGCGCATCTTCATCTCCGGCACCCAAGCCCTGATCCGCCTGGTGCTGATGCAGAAGGAGCGGGACCGCCGCGCCGGGCTCAACACCGCCGGCTATGTCACCGGCTATCGCGGCTCGCCGCTCGGGGCGCTCGACCAGCAGTTCCAGAAGGCCGCGCGCTTGCTCGCGCCGCAGGACGTGGTGTTCTCGCCGGGGATCAACGAGGACCTTGCCGCCACCGCGCTGTGGGGCACCCAGCAGGCGGAAATGCGCGGCGAGGGCCGTTATGACGGCGTCTTCGGCATCTGGTACGGCAAGGGGCCGGGCGTCGACCGGTCGGGCGATGCCTTCCGCCACGCCAATCTCGCCGGCACCTCGCGTCATGGCGGCGTGCTGGCGCTGATGGGCGACGACCACACCTGCGAGAGCTCGACCACGGCACATCAGTCGGAATTCGCACTGGTCGATGCGATGATGCCGATCCTCAATCCGGCCGGGGCGCAGGAGATCCTGGATTTCGGCCTCTATGGCTGGGCGCTGTCGCGCTATGCCGGCATCTGGGCCGGCCTCAAGCTGGTCAAGGATAATGTCGAATCGACCGCGACCATCGACGGGCGGCTCGACCGGGTCCTGCCGGTCCTTCCTGATTTCCCCTTCCCGCCGGACGGCGCGCATATCCGTCCGTCCGATCATCCGTTGGTGCAGGAGGCGCGCCTGCACGAGGTCAAGCTGCCGGCGGCGAAAGCCTTCATCGCCGCCAATCCGCTGGACAAGGTGGTGCTGTCGGGCGGCCGTCAGCCGGTGGTCGGCATCGTCTCCACCGGCAAGAGCTACCTCGACGTGGTCGAGGCGCTCGACTTGCTCGGCATCGACGAGGTGGCGGCGGCCGATCTCGGCGTCGCCTTCCTGAAGATCGGTTGCCCCTGGCCCTTGTCGCCGGGTCGGCTGCGCGATTTTGCAAAGGGTCTCGAGCTGTTGATCGTGGTGGAGGAAAAGCGCGGGCTGATCGAGCCGCAGGTCAAGGAGATCCTCTACGGCATGACCGACGCCCCGACGGTGATCGGCAAGGCCGACGAGGACGGTGCCGTGCTGTTCCGCGCGCCCGGCGCGCTGGAGCCGATCCAGATCGCCCGCGAGATCGGTCGCCGGGTGGCGCGGCGGCGCGCCTCCGACGCGCTCTCGGCGCGTCTTGCGGATGTCGAGGAGCGTGCCCTGAGGCTGGCGACGACGCGAGACGTCGCCGTGCGCAGCCCGTATTTCTGCGCCGGCTGCCCGCACAACTCCTCGACACGGGTTCCCGAAGGCAGCCGCGCCTATGCCGGCATCGGCTGCCATTACATGGTCCAGTGGATGGACCGGAACACGGAAGGCTACACCCAGATGGGCGGCGAGGGCGCCAACTGGGTCGGCGAGGCGCATTTCTCGCGCACCGGCCATGTCTTCCAGAATCTCGGCGACGGCACCTACAACCATTCCGGTGCCCTGGCGATCCGCGCGGCCAAGGCGGCCGGCGTCAACATCACCTACAAGATCCTCTACAACGACGCGGTGGCGATGACCGGCGGCCAGGCCCATGACGGCGGTCTGCGCGTCGACGAGATCGCCCGGCAGGTGGCGGCGGAAGGGGCGCGGCGCGTCGTCATCGTCACCGACGAGCCGGGCAAGTATCCCCCTGCGACCGCCTGGCCGTCCGGCACCGCCATCCATCACCGCGACGAGTTGATCGAGGTGGAGCGCGAACTGGCCCGCGAGCCCGGCCTCACCGTCCTCATCTACGACCAGACCTGTGCGGCCGAAAAGCGGCGCCGGCGCAAGCGCGGCCTCTTTCCCGATCCCGACGAGCGGGTGGTGGTCAACGAACTGGTCTGCGAGGGCTGCGGCGATTGCGGCGTCCAGTCCAACTGCGTCGCCATCCAGCCGGTGGAGACCGAGTGGGGCCGCAAGCGGATGATCGACCAGTCATCCTGCAACAAGGACTTCTCCTGCGTGAAAGGGTTCTGCCCCTCCTTCGTCAGCGTGCGCGGCGGCGTGCTGAAGGGCCGCGCGGTGATGCCGCCGCCGCCGCCGCAGGTGGCCGAGCCGCAGATCGCGCCGCTTACCGGCACCCATTCGGTGATGATCACCGGCGTTGGGGGCACCGGCGTCGTCACCATCGGCGCGGTGATCGGCATGGCCGCGCATCTCGACGGGCTTGGCTGCGGCATCATCGACATGGCTGGCCTCGCCCAAAAGGGCGGCGCGGTGATCAGCCATCTCAAGCTGGCGCCGCGGCCCGAGGAGATCTCGGCGATCCGCGTCGGGCCTGGCACGGCGGATCTCGTGCTCGGCTGCGACATCGTCGTCGCCGGATCGGCGAAGATCCTCTCGGCGATGACGCCGGGCCGCAGCTTCGCGGTGGTCAACACCCACGAGACGCTGCCGGGCGACTTTGCCCGCAACCCCGATTTCAGCCTTCCCGGCCGGCGGCTGGTCGCGGCGCTCAGCGAGGCGGCGGGGCGTGACCGCGCCCGTTTCATCGATGCGACCGCGCTCGCCACTGAACTCTTCGGCGATGCCATCGCCGCCAACATGTTCCTGCTCGGCTTCGGCTGGCAGCTCGGCGCCCTGCCGCTGACCCGCGAGGCGCTGGAGGAGGCGATCCGGCTCAACAAGGTGTCGGTGGAGATGAACCTTGCCGCCTTCGCCTGGGGGCGGGTCGCGGCGGTGGATCCGGACGCGGTGGTGCGGGCGGCGAAGACCCGCCCCGACCGGCTCGAGCACCGACGCCTGTCGGACAGCGTCGAGGAGATGATCGAGCGGCGCGCCGCCTTCCTCGCCGACTATCAGAATGCGGCCTATGCGGCGCGATACCGTGACCGCGTCGCACGGCTGTCGCAGGCGGCCAGTCGTCTCGGCGCGCCCGGCGAGGAAATCCGCGAGACGGCGGCGCGCGAGCTCTTCCGGCTGATGGCGATCAAGGACGAGTACGAGGTTGCCCGCCTGTTTATCGGGGAGAGTTTCGCGCGGCAACTGTCGGAGACCTTCGAGAGTTTCCAGAAGCTGGAGTTCCATCTGGCGCCGCCGCTGCTGTCACGCACCGACAAGCGCACGGGCCGTCCGGCCAAGCGCCGGTTCGGACCCTGGATGATGCCGGCCTTCCGCCTGCTTGCCCGGATGAAGGGCCTGCGCGGCACCGCCCTGGATCTGTTCGGCCGCACGCAGGAGCGGCGGCGTGAGCGCCGCTTGCGCGACGACTATGAGCGGATCGTCGACGAGGTGGCGGGTTCGCTGGAGGCCGGCAATGCGACGGCGGCGCTGGCGCTGCTCGCCTTCCCACGCTCGATCCGCGGCTTCGGCCCGGTGCGGGAAGCCTCGATGCGCGAGGCCGAGGCGCGACTGCCCGAGTTGCTTGCGGCGTTTCGCGAGGGACGCGGCGCCCGGCTTGCGGCGGAGTAGGGGGCGGGCGCTCAGCCCGTGACCCACTCCACCTGCGCGGTCAGCATGTAGCCGGAGCCGTAGACGGTGCGGATCAGGGTCGGGGTGTCGGGGCGGGTCAGCTTCTTGCGGATGCGCGAGATGCGCACGTCGATCGCCCGGTCGAGCGTGTCGTCGCGTCCGCCATGCTCCAGCAGGTAGTCCCGGCTGAGCACGCGGCGGGGGGCCTTCAGCAGCGCCGTCAGGATCGCTGCCTCGCCGGTCGACAGGAACGTCTCCTCGCCGTCCGGATCGACGAGCCGATGGCTTTGCGGCTCGAACCGCCAATTCTCGAAACGAGCGAATTCCCGCGGCGCTCGCTCGCCGCTCTCGCTGCTGCCCGTTGCCGCCGCCGGTGCGGCCCGGCGCAGCAAGGAGCGCACCCGGGCGACGATCTCGCGCGGATCGAACGGCTTCACCACATAGTCGTCGGCGCCGAATTCCAGTCCCATGATCCGGTCGGAGGCATGGGCGCGGGCGGAGAGCACGAGGATCGGCACGGGCCCGCGCGCGCGGATCCGGTTGATCATCTCCATTCCGTCCATGTCCGGCAGGCCGAGGTCGAGGATGATCGCCGCCGGCATGCACTGGCCGATGCCGATCAGGGCCGCGTCGGCGGTCGCGAAGACCTCCGTGCGGAACCGGTAGGCGGAGAGCGTTTGCGCCAGCAGGGCTCGGATCTCCGCCTCGTCCTCGATGATGAAGACGAGCGGGTCCGCACCGATGGCCGCGTCTCTGCCCTGGATCGGGTCGGGATGGTTCATGAAGCAAGCATCTCGTTGATGGTCCGGGCAAGAAGGCGGCTGGAAAACGGTTTCGGCAGCACCGGGCAGTCCGGAGCCTGGACATCCTGCGTCGGACCCTGACGGTAACCGGTCATCAGCGCGACCGGAAGACCTGGCCGCTGTTTTCTCAACTCGGCAACCAGCGCGATCCCGTTGGTCTGGCCCGGCATGACGATGTCGCTCAGCACCGCGCGGATGTCCTCCACGTCGCGGACGAGGTCGAGCGCGTCGTCCGTGCTGCCCGTCACCAGCACCGAGTAGCCGAGCGCGCAGAGCTGGTCGCGGACGACGTCGGCAACATCGGCGTCATCCTCGACCAGGAGTACCAGTTCGCCATTGCCATTGGCGGCCGGTTCGCCCTCCGTGCTGTCGTGGGGGCCGGGTTGGGCGTCGATCATCGGGAAGGCGAGGCGGATGGTGGTGCCGACGCCGGGGGTGCTGTCGATCAGGATGCCGCCGCCGCTGCGCCGCACGCAGCCATAGACCGTGGGCAGGCCGAGGCCGCTTCCCGTGCCGAAGGGCTTGGTGGAGAAGAACGGGTCGAAGGCTTGGCGGCGCACTTCCTCGCTCATGCCTTCGCCATCGTCGCGCACTTCCAGCAGCGCGTGCAGTCCCGGCAAGACGCCGAAGCGGTCGGCCTCGGCCCCGGTGAGATCGGAGCAGGTCAGCGAGATGGCGATGGTGCCGCCAGCGGGCATGGCGTCGCGGGCATTGAGCACCAGGTTGACCAGCGCGTTCTCGAACTCCGCCGGATCGACACGGACGACTGCGTCGCAGGCGGCGAGATCGAGGACGAGGTCGACCGACTTCGGCAGCGAGCCGGCGAGCAGGCCCTCGATATTCGCCGTCAGCGGGGCGAGCCGCAGGGGCCGCACGTCCAGGGCATCACCCCTGGCGAAGGCGAGCAGGCGCCGTGTCAGGTCGGCGCCACGCTGGGCCGCCTGATGGATCGGGTCGAGATGCATGGCAAGATCGGGCATGGCCGGAATGTCGACCTTGCGCCTCAGCGCCAGCACATTGCCGATGATGATCGTCAGCAGGTTGTTGAAGTCATGGGCGAGCCCGCCGGTGAGCTGACCGACCGCCTCCATGCGCTGGGCCTGGGCGAGCGCGGCCTCGCTGCGCTTCTGCTCGGTTGCGTCCAGCGACAGCACGAAGCAGCCGAGCACCCGCCCGTCCAGCGTGCGGTCGGGGATCAGCGTCGAGCGCATGTGGGCGACCATGCCGTTCTGCCGGGTGCGGGAATATTCGTAGGAGACCGCCTGTCCCTGGAACGCCTTCTCGATATGTGGCTCCAGCCGGCCGTAAAGGTCGGGGCCGAGCACATCGCCGACATGGCGGCCGGCGATGGATTCCACTGTCTGGTCGAACCACTTGGCATAGCGGCGGTTGGCGAAGCGGTAGATCGGGCCGGGGCTGATATAGGCGACGAGCGCGGGAATGTTCTCCGTGACGAGGCGCAGCCAGTCCTCGCTCTGGCGCAGTTGATGGGTTCGCTCGGCGACGGTGCGCTCCAGCGAGGCCTGGTGCTGCCGCTCGCGCGTGATGTCGGTATAGGTGGTGACGAAGCCGCCTTCCGGGAGCGGCGCGCCGGTGACCATCACCACCTGCCCGTCGGGGCGCACCCGCTCGAAGGAATGCGGCTCGAACAGCCTGGCCCGCTCGACCCGGCGGGCGACGATCTCGGCGACGTCGCCGGGACCGTATTCACCGCGCGCCGCGTTCACCTCCAGAAAGGCGGACAGATGCGTGCCGCGGCGGGCGAGGTGCCAGGGAAACTCCAGCATGGAGAACAACTGCCGGTTCCATGCGACCAGCCGCAGGTCCGCGTCGAAGACGGAGAACCCCTGGTTGATGTGGTCGAGCGCCGCCTGCAGCAGGTCGAGCCGCTCGCGATAGAGGTCGCGGCGTGTCATGGGGCGAGTTTATCCCGCCTTTCGCACCTGTCGATATCGTCTCTCGTCGACAGTGGTGTCCCACCTCGATGAAACAATTCGTTGCAATTGGCACATACTGGCGCAACGCTGCGGCCCTAGCGTTGTCTTCAAGCGAAATTCCGCGTCAACCCGCAGCAGATCTCCAACAAGAGAGAAGGGGTTGCCGCCGCAGGGACTCATCGCGTCCCGGCAACGCTGCAACGAACGACCCCGAATAACGGGGCGTCCAAAGGGGAAGAAACGCATGGCAGGGTCGCCCGTCGTCGAGCGCCTCGACGAGGACACCTTTCCGAAGATTCTCCTGCGCAATGCCCGTGTCTTCGCCGACCGGCCGTCGATGCGCGAGAAGGATCTCGGAATCTGGCAGACTTGGACATGGTCGCAGGTGCTGGAGGAAATCCGCGCCGTCTCGATCGGTCTCCAGGATATCGGCTTCGGGCCCGGCGACAAGATCGCCATCATCGGCGCCAACCGGCCAAGGCTCTACTGGTCTATGGTGGCTGCGCAGTCGCTCGGGGGCATTCCGGTGCCGCTCTACGCGGACTCCGTCGCCGAGGAGATGGCCTATGTTCTGGAGCACGCGGAGGTGCGCTTCGCCTGCGTCGAGGACCAGGAACAGGTCGACAAGCTCCTGTCGATGTCGGAGCAACTGCCCAAGCTGGAGCATGTCGTCTATGACGATCCGCGCGGCCTGCGCGACTACGACCACACCCGGCTTCATTCCTTCGAACAGTTGCAGGTGAACGGCCGCGCCGCGCTTGCCGCCGATCCGGCGCGCGAAAAGGCCTGGCTCGACGGCATCGCCGCGACCAAGGGGGCCGACCTTGCGGTGATGCTCTACACCTCCGGCACCACCGGCCGGCCGAAGGGCGTGATGCTGTCTTTCGACAATCTCGTCATCTCGGCACGCAACGGCAATGCCTTCGACAGGCTGAACGAGACCGAGGAGACCATCGCCTATCTGCCGATGGCCTGGATCGGCGATCACGTCTTCTCCCTCGCCCAGGCCTATCTCGCCGGCTATTGCGTCAACTGTCCGGAGAACCTGGAAACCGTCCTGTCGGACCGACGCGAGATCGCCCCGACCTATTTCTTCGCTCCGCCGCGCGTCTTCGAGGGTCTGCTGACCCACATCATGGTCCGCATGGAAGATGCCGGGCGGATCAAGAAGAGGATGTTCGACAGCTTCATGGCGCTGGCGCGCCGGGTCGGCGAGCCGATCCTCAACGGCGAGAAGGTGTCGCTGGCCGACCGGCTGCTTTACGGGCTCGGCGAGTTGCTGGTCTACGGGCCCTTGAAGAACCAGATGGGCTTCACCCGGCTGCGCGTCGGCTACACCGCCGGCGAGGCGATCGGCCCGGAGATCTTCCGCTTCTACCGCTCGCTCGGTCTCAACCTGAAGCAGCTCTACGGCCAGACCGAAGCCAGCGTCTACATCACCATGCAGCCGGACGGCGAGATCTATGGCGACACGGTCGGCACGCCGGCGCCGGACGTGGAGATCAGGATCGCCGAGAGCGGTGAGGTGCTCTATCGCTCGCCGGGCGTCTTCGTCGGCTATTACAAGAACGAGGAGGCGACCCGCACCACCAAGACCGAGGACGGCTGGGTGCTGACGGGCGACGCGGGCTTCATCGCCGACAACGGCCACCTGAAGATCATCGACCGCGCCAAGGATGTGGGCAAGCTCACCGATGGCTCGCTGTTCGCGCCGAAATACATCGAGAACAAGCTGAAGTTCTATCCCAACGTGAAGGAAGTCGTGGCCTTCGGCGACGGGCGTGAGTTTTGCGGCGTCTTCGTCAACATCGACCTGACCTCCGTCGGGTCCTGGGCCGAGCGCAACAACGTCAACTACGCCTCCTATCAGGAGCTGGCGGCGCATCCGCAGGTCTACGAGATGATCCGCAAGCATGTCGACGAGGTCAACCGCGACCTTGCCGGCGAGCCGATGATGGCCGGGGCGCAGATCAAGCGCTTCCTGGTGCTGCACAAGGAGCTGGACGCCGACGACGGCGAGTTGACGCGCACCCAGAAGGTCCGCCGCTCCTTCATCGCCGACCGCTACGCCCCGCTTATCGAGGCGCTCTACGACGGCTCCACCAGCAAGCATGTGCGCACCGAGGTTACCTTCGAAGACGGCCGCAAGGGCGCGATCGAGGCGACCGTCGAGATCCGCGACATGCAGACCTATCCGGCCGCGGGCAGCGGCATGAAGGAGGCGGCGGAATGAACGCCTTTGTCGATCCCGCCGGCATGTCCGGGCATTCAGGCCTTGCCAGAGGCGAAGTCCTTCTGCGCGTCGACAACGTCTCGTTGTCCTTCGGCGGCGTGAAGGCGATCACCAACATCTCCTTCGACATCCTCAAGGGCGAGGTGCGGGCGATCATCGGTCCGAACGGCGCCGGCAAGACGTCGATGCTCAACGTCATCAACGGCTTCTACCATCCCCAGGAGGGGACGATCACCTGGCGCGGCCAGGTCCGGCGCAAGATGAGGCCCTACGAGGCGGCAAGCCACGGCATCGCCCGCACGTTCCAGAACGTGGCGCTGTTCAAGGGCATGACCACGCTCGACAACATCATGACCGGCCGCGGTCTGAAGATGAGGAAGAACTTCTTCTGGCAGTGCCTGCATTGGGGGCCGGCCTTGAAGGAGGAAAACGAACATCGCCGCAAGGTCGAGGAGATCATCGACTTCCTCGAGATCCAGGCGATCCGCAAGACGCCGGTCGGCCGGCTTCCCTACGGACTGCAGAAGCGGGTGGAACTCGCGCGTGCGCTGGCGATGGAGCCGGAGCTCCTGCTGCTCGACGAGCCGATGGCGGGCATGAACCTGGAGGAGAAGGAGGACATGAGCCGCTTCATCCTCGACGTGAACCAGCAGTTCGGCACGACGATCGCGCTGATCGAGCACGACATGGGCGTGGTGATGGACCTGTCCGACCGCGTCGTGGTGCTCGATTACGGCCGCAAGATCGCCGACGGGCCTCCCGAGGAGGTGCAGTCGAACCAGAATGTGATCGACGCCTATCTCGGCGTTCCGCACGGCAATTGAGGGTCCGGGGATGGCGATTTTCATCGAGACAGTCCTGTCCGGCCTGATGGCCGGCGTGATGTACGCGCTGGTCGCGCTCGGCTTCGTGCTGATCTTCAAGGCGTCCGGCATCTTCAACTTCGCTCAGGGCGTCATGTGCCTGTTCGCGGCGCTGACCTTCGCCGGGATCATGGAGAAGACCTCCGTGCCCTGGCCCATCGCCTTCGTCCTCACCGTGGCGGTGATGGTGGGCGTTGCCTGGGCGGTGGAACGCTTCGTCCTGCGCCACCTGGTGAACCAGGAACCGATCATCCTGTTCATGGCGACGATCGGCCTCGCCTATGTGCTGGAAGGGGTCGGCGATATTATCTGGGGCTCGGACGTCAAGGTGATCAACATCGGCCTGCCGTCCGGCGCGGTCGACGTCCTGCTCGACAATTTCGACATCTATCTCGACAAGCTGGAGGTCTTCGCGGCCTTGATCGCCGCCGTGCTGGTCGGCTTCCTGGCGGTGTTCTTCCAGAAGACGCGGATCGGCCGGGCGCTGCGCGCCGTTGCCGACGATCACCAGGCGGCGCTGTCTGTCGGCATCTCGCTGCAGACGATCTGGGTGATCGTCTGGTCGGTGGCCGGCTTCGTCGCGCTGGTCGCCGGCATCATGTGGGGTGCCAAGTCCGGCGTGCAGTTCTCCCTGTCGCTGATCGCGCTGAAAGCCCTGCCGGTGCTCATTCTCGGCGGTTTCACCTCGATCCCCGGCGCCATCGTCGGCGGCCTGATCATCGGCGTCGGCGAGAAGCTCGCCGAGATCTATGTCGGGCCGATGGTCGGCGGTGCGATCGAGAACTGGTTCGCCTACATGCTGGCGCTGGCTTTCCTGCTGTTCCGGCCGCAGGGGCTGTTCGGCGAAAAGATCATCGAGCGCGTCTGACGCAGGGCTCCCCGACAGAAGGGTTCAATCGCAATGCTCTATCGTGAAGCCGGTCAGTTCAAGTCGAGCTACGCCGCCGACCAGGCGATCTTTCCGATCGCCCAGGATCGCTGGGCGGTCTGGGCCTTCCTCGCCGTCGCCTTCCTCGTCGTGCCGTTCTTCGTCAACGACTACTGGACCAACGCCATCCTGCTGCCGCTGCTGATCTACGGCATGGCGGCGCTGGGGCTGAACATCCTGGTCGGCTATTGCGGCCAGATCTCGCTCGGCACCGGCGGCTTCATGGCGGTCGGCGCCTATGCCTCCTACAAGCTGATGACCTCCTTCCCGGAGCTCAACATGATCGTGGTGGTGCTGCTGTCGGGCGGCATCACGGCAGCGGTCGGCGTGATGTTCGGCCTGCCGTCGCTGCGCATCAAGGGCTTCTATCTGGCGGTGGCGACGCTCGCCGCCCAGTTCTTCCTGGTCTGGCTCTTCAACAAGGTCGGCTGGTTCTACAACTATTCGGCCACCGGACAGATCAACGCGCCCGATCGCTTCCTCTTCGGCTTCCAGTTGACAGGCGCTTCGGCGCAGCCCTGGGTCAAGTACCTGTTCTGCCTGACCTTGCTGACCGTCTTCGCCCTGATCGCGAAGAACCTCGTGCGCGGGCGCATCGGTCGCAACTGGATGGCGATCCGCGACATGGACATCGCCGCCGAACTGATCGGCGTCAGGCCGCTGATGACCAAGCTTTCGGCCTTCGCCGTCTCGTCCTTCTATATCGGAATGGCCGGCTCGCTGCTGTTCGCGGTCTATCTCGGCGCCGTCGAAGTGGGCGAATCCTTCGGCATCAACGTCTCCTTCCTGGTGCTGTTCATGGTGATCATCGGCGGCCTCGGCTCGATCGTCGGATCGTTCATGGGCGCGGCCTTCCTGGTGCTGATGCCGATCCTCCTGAAAAACTTCATGGTCGACGGTCTCGGGCTGATGCCGGTGACGGCCAAGCATGTGGAAATCCTGTTGATGGGCCTGCTCATCATCTTCTTCCTGATCGTCGAGCCGCATGGCCTTGCCCGGCTCTGGCAGATCACCAAGGAGAAGTTGCGGATGTGGCCCTTCCCCTACTGAGGCAGCGCACAGACAAGACAATTCGCGCTGTCCAGATGACTGCCCAATGTCCTGTTCCAAGGGAGGAAACGACATGAAACTGAAGCACCTGACGGCAGGCCTCGCCGCGCTCGCGATCGCCTCGCCGATCGCGGCCACGACGGCGTCGGCCTACGAGCTGACAATTCCGTCGCTCGTCTACCGCACCGGCCCCTACGCGCCGGGCGGCATTCCCTTCGCCAACGGCTATGCGGATTATTTCAAGCTCATCCAGGAGCGGGATGGCGGCATCAACGGTGCCACCATCAACTTCATCGAGTGCGAGACCGCCTACAACACCCAGCAGGGCGTCGAGTGCTACGAGAACACCAAGGGTCAGGGCCAGAGCAAGGCGCTGATCTACCAGCCGCTGTCGACGGGCATCACCTATCAGATCATCCCGAAGGCGGCGGTCGACGAGATCCCGATCTTCACCATGGGCTATGGCCGCACCTCCGCCGCCAACGGCACGGTGTTCCCGTGGATCTTCAACTTCCCCGGCACGTACTGGGATGCGGCCTCGGGCATGGTCAACTATGCCGCGGCCATCGAAGGCGGGGCGGACAAGCTCGCGGGCAAGACCATCGCCCTCGTCTACCACAACTCGGCTTATGGCAAGGAGCCGATCCGGACCCTCGAGGAACTGTCGAAGAAGTACGGCTTCAAGCTGGAGCAACTGCCGGTCGATCACCCGGGCCAGGAGCAGAAGGCCACCTGGCTGCAGATCCGCCGCATGAACCCGGACTGGGTGCTGATGTGGGGCTGGGGCGTGATGAACCAGGTCGCCGTCAAGGAAGCCGCCTCGATCCGTTATCCGATGGACCGCTTCATCGGCAACTGGTGGGCCGGATCCGAGCAGGACGTGCTGCCGGCCGGCGCGGGCGCCAATGGCTATCTCTCGGCGACGTTCCACGCGCCGGGCGCTTCGTTCCCGCTGCATCAGGAGATCCTCGAGACCCTCTATGACAAGAACATGGGCGCCGGCGAGCGCGGGCGTGTCGGCGAGGTGCTCTACAATCGCGGCCTGATCGCCGCGGTGTGGACGGTCGAGGCGATCCGCAAGGCGATGGAGATCAAGGGATCGAACGAGATCATCGGCGCGGATGTGCGCGAAGGTCTGGAAGCCCTGGACGTCACCGAGGAGCGTCTTGCCGAACTCGGCCTGCCGAACTTCACCTATCCGGTGAAGATCACCTGCGCCGTGCACTCCGATCCGGGCACCGTGCTGATCCAGCAGTGGGATGCCAATGGCGGCGTCTGGAAGGTGGTCGCCTCGGGCATCGAGCCCGACCGCGACGTCATCGCGCCGCTGATCGAGGAGGACTCCGCAGCCTACGCGGCGGAGAACAACATCACCCCGCGCGACTGCAACTGACCTCACGGTCCAGCACAAGTCCACAGGAGTGGAGACAGGAATGAGCGAGACGTCCGCTTCGACGATCCTCTCGGTGAACAATATCGAGGTGATCTACAACCACGTCATCCTGGTGTTGAAAGGCGTTTCGCTCACCGTTCCCGAGGGGGGCATCGTCGCTCTCCTCGGGGCCAACGGCGCGGGCAAGACGACCACGCTCAAGGCGGTGTCGAACCTGCTGCATGCGGAGCGGGGCGATGTCACCAAGGGCAATATCGTCTTCCGCGGCGAGGAAGTGCAGTCGCTGTCGCCGAACGATCTGGTGCGGCGCGGCTGTATCCAGGTGATGGAGGGCCGTCACTGCTTCGGCCACCTCACCATCGAGGAGAACCTTCTGACCGGGGCCTTCACCCGTCGGGACGGGGCGGCCGCGATCAAGGCCAGCCTCGAGAAGGTCTACACCTATTTTCCGCGCCTGCGCGAGCGGCGCACCAGCCAGGCCGGCTATACGTCCGGCGGTGAGCAGCAGATGTGCGCTATCGGCCGGGCCTTGATGAGCCGGCCCAACATGATCCTTCTCGACGAGCCGTCGATGGGCCTTGCTCCGCAACTGGTCGAGGAGATCTTCGAGATCGTCAAGGAACTCAACGAGAAGGAGGGCGTGTCCTTCCTGCTCGCCGAGCAGAACACCAATATCGCGCTGCGCTATGCCACTTACGGCTACATCCTGGAGTCGGGCCGGATCGTGCTCGACGGGGCTGCCAAGGCGCTGCGCGAGAACGAGGACGTCAAGGAATTCTACCTTGGCGTCGGCGGCGAGGGGCGCAAGTCGTTCCGCAACGTGAAGCACTACAAGCGTCGCAAGCGCTGGCTCGCCTGAGGCCGAGCCCCTCCCGCCAAGCCAAGAGTCACGAGGAGCGCGTCATGAGCGCAGAGCATTTCGACAGCCTGGAGATCCGGGAACCGGGCGAGCGGGACGCCGACCTCTTCGCGCGGCTGCCCGGCCTCGTCGCCCATGCGATGGCGCAGGCGCCCGGCTGGGCGCGGCATCTGGAGGGGTGCACGCCGACGGCGCTCGTCGACCGGGCGGCGCTTGCCCGCCTGCCGGTGCTGCGCAAGGCGGATCTGATGGCGGCGCAGGCAGCAAATCCGCCGTTCGGGGGCTTCGCCACCGCTCCGGTCTCGGCCATGGGACGGATCTTCATGTCGCCGGGCCCGATCTGGGAGCCGCAGGGCGGCGACCACGACCCTTGGCGGGTGGCGCGGGCCTTCTTCGCCGCAGGCTTCCGCGCCGGCGACATCGTCCACAACGCCCTATCCTATCACCTGACGCCGGGCGGCTTCCTGCTCGATCACGGCGCTCGGGCGCTTGGCTGTGCCGTGTTTCCCGCCGGCGTCGGCAACACCGAAATGCAGGTCGAGGCGATCGCCACCCTGCGGCCGACCGGCTATGCCGGCACGCCGGACTACCTGAAAGTGCTGCTCGACAAGGCGGCGGAGCTCGGCCGCGACGCCTCGTCGATCCGCCGCGGACTGGTGTCGGGCGGCGCGCTGTTCCCGAGCCTGCGGGCGGAGTACCGCGCCCGCGGCATCGAGGTGCTGCAGGCCTATGCCACCGCCGATGTCGGCGTCATCGCCTATGAGACCGCGGCCGACCAGGGGATGGTCGTCAACGAGGACGTGATCGTCGAGATCGTCCGGCCGGGCTCCGACGTGCCGGTGCCCGAAGGTGAGGTCGGCGAGGTGGTGGTCACCAATTTCAACAGCGCCTATCCGCTGATCCGCTTCGGGACCGGCGACCTGTCGGCCGTGCTGCCGGGCCGCTCTCCCTGTGGGCGCACCAACATGCGCCTCAAGGGCTGGATGGGCCGCGCCGACCAGCGCACCAAGGTCAAGGGCATGTTCGTCGATCCGAAGCAGATCGCGGAACTCCTTGGCCGCCACCCGGAGATCGTCCGCGCCCGCCTCATCGTCGAGCGTCAGGCGGAACAGGATGTCATGCGGCTGGCCTATGAGGCGGAGGCCCATGGCGAAGGCCTCGACCAGGCGATTTCGGCGAGCTTGAGAGAGGTGACGAAGCTGTCCGGCCGGGTCGAGCGGGTGCTTCCCGGCGCCTTGCCGAACGACGGAAAGGTGATTGCCGACGAGCGCAGCTACGAGGCGTGACGCCCCGGGCCGGGGATAGCGCCGGCGGCGACCGGCCTCCTCGGCTCTTGCGCAGGTACAACGCTCTGGCCTATGCAAGGAGACCCGGTTGCGCGGGACCCGATGACGGCGGCCGGCATGGCCCAGATGCGGACGAGCGATATCATGCAGGATGAAGCGGCGAAGGCTTCCGACAGCGCGCTTGTGTTGCTGGTCGAGGACGATCCCGACGACGTCACCATCATTCGCCAGTCGCTGAAGGCGTCGAGCGTGCCGGTGCGTCTCGAGGTCGCCTCGGACGGCGCCGAGGCGCTCGACCATCTCAACCGGGCGGTGGCGGCAGGCGCCCCGGCGCCCGACCTGATCCTGCTCGACCTCAACCTGCCGGTGATGACCGGAACGGAGTTCCTCGGCAAGCTGCGCCAGCACGCGCGGCTCAGCGCCGTGCCGGTCTGCGTCTTCACCACCGCCGACGATCCGGTGACCATCCGCCGCGCCTATGCGGCCGGCGCCAATGCGGTCGTCACCAAGGCGGACAGCCTGGCCGGCATGAGCGAGGTGCTGCACACCATCGTCGAGTTCTGGTTCCGCGTCGCCGAGCGCTATCGCGGCGAGTGAATCGCGCGCTGCCGGCCCGTTCCGGATCAGCGTCTACAGATAGACGATCTCGTAGGGATCGTCGGTCGGGCCGGTCACGGCCTCCGCGTCCGCCGGAGTGGAGACGGCAAGGGGCGGGGCAGGCATTGCCCGGTCGAGCGGCTTGGAGAGTGCCGCGTCGATATGCGACCTCAGCACCTGCATCGAGAACGGCTTGACGATCACCGACTGGGCGCCGAGGGTCGCCGCCTTCTGCAGCACGGTGAGATCGACATGGGCGCTGATGATGATCGCCGGCGTTGCCGCGCAGACGGGATTGTCGTGGGCGCGCAGCCTGGTCAGGAACTCCGCGCCGTCCTGGAGCGGCATGCGCCAGTCGACCAGCATCACGTCGAAGCGGTGCAGCTTCAGCAGCTTCTCGGCTTCGATTCCGTTCCCCGCCTCGGTCACGGCCTGGTAGCCGAGCTCCTTCAGCATGCCGCGCAGCAGGCGGCGGGTGAAGGCGCTGTCCTCGATCAGAAGAATCTTCTCGTTCTTCACGGCGGTCTGTCCCGGTGGCGGCTTGCGGCGTGGCCGCCGCATGCGGCGGCGTCAGGGTGCAAGCCTCAGTAATATCGACAGGTTTACCTATCTGTTTGAAAGGACCGTTAACGCTGAGCCGCAGGCGTGCGCGCGAGCGGCCTGCGTCAGCCTGTCGCGGGCTCCCGCCGTGAACCCCTTGGACCGATCCTGCGTAGAGATTACCGGTGGTTCGGTGCCGACATTTGATCCAGCGCCTGGCCGCAAGGAGACTGCAAGTGGCACATTCGTTCCACCAGCAACTGGACCATCCGGCGTTTGCGCCTTATGTGCGGCGCAGCCGGACCGGAACATGATCGGGAGCCAGAAAGACAGCATGAGCGTGATCGACAGCGACAGCGAGCGGGAAGCGAGGCGTCGCGAGATGGGGCGGGTGCGGCTGCCGGAGGGACATCCGGGCGTCAAGGCGGGAAAGATCGGCGTGCTCATCGTCAATCTCGGCACGCCGGACGGCACCGACTTCCGCTCCATGCGCCGCTACCTGAAGGAGTTTCTGACGGACAAGCGGGTCATCGAATGGCCCAGAGCGATCTGGTACCCGATTCTGTTCGGCATCGTGCTCAACACCCGACCGAAGAAGTCCGGCAAGGCCTATGACGAGATCTGGAACCGGGAGCTCGACGAATCGCCGCTGCGCACGATCACCCGCTCCCAGTCCGACAAGCTCGCTGCCACCCTGGCCGGCGTCGACGATCGCATCGTCGTCGACTGGGCGATGCGCTATGGCCAGCCCTCGATCCCGGCCCGGCTGGCGAGGTTGCGCGAAGAGGGCTGCGACCGGCTGCTGGTGTTCCCGCTCTACCCGCAATATTCGGCCTCGACCACGGCGACGGTGAACGACGTGGTGTTCCGCGAGCTTTTGAAGCTGCGCTGGCAGCCGGCGCTGCGCACCGTGCCGCCCTATCACGACGATCCGGTCTATATCGACGCGCTGGCGCGCTCGATCGAAACGACCCTTGCCGGCCTCGACTTCGAGCCGGAGACGGTGCTCACCTCCTATCACGGCATCCCGCAGTCCTATTTCCGCAAGGGCGACCCCTATCACTGCCATTGCCAGAAGACGACGCGGCTGCTGCGCGAGCGGCTCGGCTGGCCGCAGGACAAGCTCAAGGTCACCTTCCAGTCGCGCTTCGGGCCGGAAGAGTGGCTGCAGCCCTATACGGACAAGACCGTCGAGGCGATGGCGAAGGCCGGCACCCGCAACATCGCGGTGATCAATCCGGGCTTCGTCGCCGACTGTCTGGAGACGCTGGAGGAGATCGCCGGCGAGGCTGGAGAGATCTTCCACGAGAACGGCGGCGAGAATTTCGCCCATATTCCCTGCCTCAACGACAGCCAGGGCGGCATGGACGTGATCCAGACTCTGGTGCGGCGCGAGCTGTCGGGCTGGATCTGAGTCGCCTGCGTCGATCTTCTTCACCACCACGCGATGCTTGCGCTTGCAGATCCTCGCCCGCCGGGTACATGTAGCGGCGGGCTGGCCGGTCGGGCGCGACCGGCCTTCGATCCGCTCCGCCGCGTCGAGAACGCGGCCCTGGTGAAGGATGACACAGATGCTCGAAGGCGTTTTCGGATTCGATATCCTGGTCCTTGTCCTGCTGGTGCTTCTGGTTCTCGTCGTCCTGGCGGGCGTCAAGACCGTACCGCAGGGCTACAACTACACGGTCGAGCGCTTCGGCCGCTATCGCAAGACGCTGATGCCGGGCCTCAACTTCATCGTGCCCTTCATCGATCGGGTCGGCCATCAGATCAACGTGATGGAGCAGGTGCTCGACGTTCCCTCGCAGGAAGTGATCACCAAGGACAACGCCACGGTGACCGCCGACGGCGTCACCTTCTACCAGGTGCTCGACGCGGCGCGCGCCGCCTATGAGGTGTCGGGGCTGGAGAACGCCATTCTCAACCTGACCATGACCAACATCCGCTCGGTCATGGGCTCGATGGATCTCGATGAGCTGCTGTCCAATCGCGACGAGATCAACGAACGCCTGCTGCGCGTGGTCGATGCGGCCGCCTCGCCCTGGGGCATCAAGATGACCCGCATCGAGATCAAGGACATCAACCCGCCGCGCGATCTGGTCGAGGCGATGGGCCGGCAGATGAAGGCCGAACGCGAGAAGCGCGCGGCGATCCTGGAGGCGGAGGGCAAGCGGGCCTCCGAGATCCTGCAGGCGGAAGGCCAGAAGCAGTCGCAGATCCTGGAGGCGGAGGGTCGGCGCGAGGCCGCGTTCCGCGATGCGGAGGCGCGCGAGCGCGCCGCCGAGGCCGAGGCCAATGCGACCCGCATGGTCAGCGAGGCGATCGCCGCCGGCGACATGCAGGCGATCAACTACTTCGTCGCCAACAAATATGTCGAGGCGCTCGGCCAGTTCGCCCGCTCGCCCAACCAGAAGCTCCTGATCCTGCCGACCGAGACCACCGCCGTGCTCGGCTCGCTCTCGGGCATCGCCGAGATCGCCAAGGAGGCCTTTGGCGGCGGGGGAGCGGCGTCGCGGTCGCGCGCCAGCGTTCCCTCGACCACGGCGCCCTCCGCGCCGCGCGATGGCGACGGACCACGGTCATGAGCCTGGTCGAACGCATCGTCATGGAAATAGGGCCGTGGCTGTGGTGGATCGTCGGCCTGTTGCTGCTCGGCCTGGAGGTGCTCGCTCCCGGCACGTTCTTCCTGTGGTTCGGCCTCGCGGCCATCGTCGTCGGCACGCTGGCGATCATGATCGACATGCCCTGGCAGCTCGAGATCGTGCTGTTCGGTCTGCTGTCCGTCGCCAGCGTGCTGGTCGGACGGACCTATATGCGCCGCCAGGGCAGCGAGGGCGACGAAGCCGGGCTGAACCGGCGCGGCGCTCGCCTCGTCGGCCGCGAATTCGTGCTGACCGCCCCGATTTCCGGCGGCCAGGGTTCGGTGCGGGTGGACGACAGCGTCTGGCGGGTCAGCGGGCTGGACTGCCCGGCCGGCACCAGGGTCCGGGTGGTCGGCATCGACGGCAGCGCGCTGGTGGTGGTGCCGGTCGAGGCTTGACGCGACCGCCAGCGACCGGCTTCGCCGCCGTTTCACGTTCATTGCCGTTCAAGGCGGCTCGACACGCGCGAAAGGGCCGGAAATTCCGGCCCTTTTGTGGTTTCTGCCTTGCCGCCCCGGCTGTTCCGGTGCCCGCCCCCTTACGGATTGTGGCCGAGCGGGATCGGCGGCTCCTCGCGCATCAACAGGATGCCGATGCGGCGGTTGGCGGCGAGATAGGGATCGTTGGGAAACAGCGGTTCGCTGTCGGCCTTGCCGACGACGCCATAGAAGCGGTCGGCCGGCACGCCGAATTCGGCGAGGATCTGGCGTGCGGCATTGGCCCGGTCGGCCGACAGTTCCCAGTTGGTATAGCCGGGATTGAGCGGGATGCCGCCGGAGGTGGTGTGACCGGTGATCTGCACCCGGTTCGGCATGCGGGCGATCACGGGCGCCATCCGGGCGATCAGCCGGCGGGTCAGGTCATAGGGGTATTTCGAGCCTTCCGGGAACATCGAGCGCCCGTCCTGGTCGACCAGGCTGATGTTCAGGCCTTCGTCGGTCTCCTCCAGAATGATGTTGGACGAGACTTCGGTGATGTCCGGCATTTCCTGCCAGGCCTGGCGCAGCGAGGCGGCGGCGGTGGCGAACTGGCGCGGCTTCTCGATCTCGGCCTTGCGCACGTCGTGGGTGTTGGCCTCCGGCCCCTGCTTGCGCCGCTGCTCGTGGCGCTCCTGCGCGAAGTCGGAATCGAGCTCTTCGGGAACCCGGCTGATATCCTTCATGTAATCGCGGACGGGAATGCCCTCGACCTCGATGATGCCGGTGCGCCGGGCCGTCTCCTTGACGCCGAAGGCCTCGCGCATCGAGCCGGCGACCACCTGCAGCTTCTGCTTGTCCTGGATCGAGAAGGAGATGATCAGCACGAAGAAGCAGACGAGCAGGGACATCAGGTCGGCGAAGGTGACCAGCCACTCCGGGGCGCCGCCGCCTGCTTTTTTCTTTCTGGACATGGGGCGCCGCTCTCCGTCGCGTCTTGATCAGGCGGCTTCCGCGAACTCGGCGCGAGCCTTTTCCGGCAGATAGGCGATCAGCATGTC
The DNA here is from genome assembly GCF_900185745.1 of Stappia sp. TSB10GB4. Classification (NCBI taxonomy): domain Bacteria; kingdom Pseudomonadati; phylum Pseudomonadota; class Alphaproteobacteria; order Hyphomicrobiales; family Stappiaceae; genus Stappia; species Stappia sp. TSB10GB4. The sequence goes on from NZ_FYAV01000028.1 coordinate 86,556, forward strand.
GCGGATCAGCGCCGGGCTCTTGTTCTCGCGGATCTGCAGGATGCCGTCGATGACGAGGGTCTGGTTGACCTCCTCGGTCTCGAACTTGGAATCGAGCTTGTCGACCAGCGGCAGGCAGACGATGTTGGCGATCAAGGCGCCGTAGAGGGTCGTCAGCAGCGCGATGGCCATCGACGGGCCGATGGTCGAGGGATCGTCCATGGTCGCGAGCATCTGCACCAGGCCGACCAGGGTGCCGATCATGCCGAAGGCGGGGGCGGAATCGCCCAGCGCCTTGAACACCTTGCGTCCCTCCTGCAGGCGGTCGAGATACAGGTCGCGGTCGCGCTCCATGGCGTTGCGGATGAACGGGCCTTCGTAGCCGTCGGCGATGTATTGCACGCCCTTGGCCAGGGTCGGGTCGCTCACCTCGACATTTTCCAGCCCCAGCGGGCCGGACTTGCGGACGACGTCGGCGAGGGTGCTGATCTCCTCGATCAGGTCGCGCGGGTTGGACTTCTTGTGGGTGAAGGCGACCTTGCTGCCGACGACGAAGGCGCCGCCGATCCCGGCGAGCGGAAAGCGCACCAGCGTCGCGGCGGACGCACCGCCGATCACGATCAGGATCGAGGGCATGTCGATGAATTGCGTGATGTTGCCGCCGACGAAAATGGCGGCGATCACGACCGCAAATGCCGCGATGATACCGATGATCGAACCGAGATCCATGCCCTGCAACTCTCCGAAAGCCGTCAGGCCCGGTGGCGGACCCGAGACGATCATAGGCAGGCGAGGCTAATCAATCCCTAAACCGGGCGCAGGTTGTCGTCTCCAGCTTGGAAAAAATCCCGAGGGATCCACGCGCGATGCAGGGGGACGCGACGTCAGGCTACCCCGTGTCGCAGCAGATCGTGCAGGTGAATGATGCCGACCGGCCGGCCGTCCTCGACGACGAAGACGGCGGTGATCGAGGCGCGGTTGATGAATTCCACCGCCGAGGCGAGCAGCATGTCGCCCGGAATCGACTTCGGCGCCCGGGTCATGACGTCGCCGGCGGTCTTGTCGAGGAAGTCGTGGCTGAGATGGCGGCGCAGGTCGCCGTCGGTGATGATGCCGGTCAGCAGGCCCGCCGCATCGACGATGCCGAGCACGCCGAATCCCTTGCGGGTGATCAGCACGATGGCATCGCGCATGCTGGTCGCCGGGGTGGCGAGCGGCAGCTTGTCGCCGCCATGCATGATGTCGCGGGCATGCAGCAGGCTGGCGCCGAGACGGCCGCCGGGATGGTAGACCTTGAAATCCTGGGCGGTGAAGCCGCGCGCCTCCAGCAGGGCGATGGCGAGCGCGTCGCCGGTCGCCATCTGCAGGATGGTGGAGGTGGTCGGGGCAAGACCGTGCGGGCAGGCTTCCTCCACTTTCGGCAGGGCGAGGACGATGTCGGCGGCCGCGCCGAGGGCGCTTTCGGCGCGCGAGGTGATGGCGACCAGCGGCACCTTGAAGCGGCGGGTATAGGCGATGGTGGCGGCGAGTTCCTGGGTTTCGCCCGACCAGGACAGGGCCAGCACCACGTCGTTGTCGGTGATCATGCCGAGGTCGCCATGACTGGCTTCGGCGGCATGGACGAAGGAGGCGGGGGTGCCGGTGGAGGCGAGGGTCGCGGCGATCTTGGCGCCGACATGGCCGCTCTTGCCAAGACCGGTGACGATCACCCGGCCGCGGGCGGCGGCGATCGTCGCCACCGCCTCGGAAAAGGGCTGCGATAGGCCGTTGCCGAGCGCCGCCTTGAGGATCTCGAGCCCTTGCGCCTCCGTCGCGATCGTCCGCAGCGCGGAGGCGCAGGCGTCCTGACCGCCGCCGGCCGGCAGGGTGGTGAGGGTCAAGGGTGCGGTCATGGGTGCGGGTCCGGCGATCTCGATGTTGGGTTGCGCCCGTCTTACCTCCGGGGAAGGGGCGAGCGCAAGGGCGGCGGGCGAGGCGAGAGGCGCGAGCCTAACGCTCCGTTAACCCTAACAGACCATTATCATGGCAAAAGTTGGCCGCAGCCCGGCGGTTCCGGCGCTTGCGGCCTGTCGTAGCCGGCCCGGTGCCCCGGCCTGCCGTATCTGGACGAAGCATGACACGTCGCGCCCTTTCCGTCGTCGCCGTTCTGGCCCTGCTCGCCGCGCAGGTGCCGATGGCCGCGCGCGTCGGCGCGCAGGAAAGCGGCGGTTTCGGCGGCGGGTTCGGGTCGGCGGCGGATGTCGACGCGGAGGACGACACCGATCCGCTCGCCCGCCAGGACGGGGTGGCGCCGCTTGGGCGGACCGGCACCCGCGGGTCGATCTCGGAGATCGGGCCGGGCGCGGGCGAGAGCGCGCAGGGCCTTGCGACCGGCGGGCGCGCCGCACCGGCGCAGCCCTTCGCCGAGCGGCTGCGGGCGGTGCAGCGGCGCGGGCCGATCGGTGGCGGCGGCCGCGTGACGAACACCGCCTATGCCGGCGACACCACCCGCGACGAGCCGCGCGGCATGCGCGTCGGCTCGTTCCTGCTCTATCCCGAGCTCTTTACCGGGCTCGGCTGGTCGGACAACCGGGCGAACAGCGCCAAGGGCGATGGCGGCGCGGTCTATCGCATCGCCCCGAGCCTCAGGGTGCAGTCGGACTGGTCGCGCCACAGTTTCGGCCTCAATTTCCGCGGCAGCTATACCGGCTATCCCGACAGCAGCCTGAAGGCGGACCCGAACGTGACGGCGGACGCCCTGTTGCGGCTGGAGGCGGGGGAGCGCAGCGACATCGGCATTTCCGGGCGCTACGGCCTGTCGATGCAGGATCGCGGTACGGCCGAGGCGGCGGGCGGCGACCGGGAAGTGCACGATCTGGGCGCCGGGCTGTCGCTGCGCCGCGATCTCGGCCTCGTCGGCGCGGAGCTGCGCGGCCAGGTGGATTCGACCCATTACACCGGCACCGGCGGGGGGCCGTCCAATCGCGACCGCGACAACGCGCTGGTCACCGCGACCCTGCGCGTCGACGGCAACACCGGCGCGGCGGTGACGCCCTTCGCCGAAGGGAGCCTGTTCGCCCGCCGCTACATGGATCGCTGCACCGACCCGATGCTGTGCGAGGATCGCGACTCCACCGGCTACGGCCTGCGCACCGGCCTTGCCTTCGACAATGGCGGCAAGATCTCCGGCGACATCGCCGTCGGCTGGCGCAGCGAGACGCTGAAGGACAAGCGCCTTGCCCGGCTGGAGGGGCTGACGGTGGACGGATCGCTGGTCTGGTCGCCGACCCGCCTGACCACGGTGACGGCGCTCGCCAGCACCAATTTCTCGCCGTCCTCGCTGGCCGGCACGCCGGGCTCGGTCACCTATACCGGCGACCTCCGGCTGGCGCATGGCTTCAGCGAGGCGCTGAGCGGCGAGGTCGGCGTCGGCTATACCTGGCGCGACTATACCGGCCTCGTGCTGACCGAGCAGGAGGCGCGGGCGACCACCGCGCTGACATGGGCCCTGACGTCCAACGTCGCGTTGCAGGGCCGCTACACGTTCCGCCGGTTCATTTCGAGCAACTCGGGATCGAGCTACAATTCGAATGCGATCGAGGCGGGGGTGAGATTCCGGCACTGAACCATACTTGCCGACGGGGATGGCGCCGCCGCCCGTCGGTTCGGTCCGGAAATCCGGGGCGAAATCCGGGGCGTCGGGGGGCGAGGGAACGGGTCTGCGGGACGAGCGGGCCGTTCCACCGGGAGACGACAGGAGTGTTGATGTTCTTGCTTCAAAGTCATGCAAGGGGCGCCGTCCGCACCGCTCGGCGGCTGGCCGGTGCCCTCGGGCTTGCCCTGGTGCTGTGCCTGCCCTCCGGCACGGCCAAGGCCGATCCCGGCTTCACCGCCTTTGTGGACTCGTTCTGGCCGACCGCCCGCGAGGCCGGCGTGTCGCAGGCCACCTATCGCCGCGCCTTCCAGGGGGTTGTCCCCGATCCGGATACGATCAGGCTGATGAATCGTCAGTCGGAATTCGTCAAGCCGATCTGGGAATACCTCGATACGGCCGTCTCCGACACGCGGGTGGAGAAGGGACGCGAGATGCTGGCGACCTATGCCCGCGAACTCGCCGTCATCGAGAACCGCTACGGCGTCGAGCGCCACGCGGTGGTGGCGATCTGGGGCATGGAGACGAATTACGGCTCCTTCATGGGCCAGCACTATGTGGTGCGGGCGCTGGCGACGCTCGCCTATGCCGCGCCGCGCCGGCGCGAGTTCTGGCAGCGCGAGCTGGTGACGGCATTGCAGATCCTGGAGGCCGGCCATGTCGCCCCCGACCGCATGGAAGGGTCGTGGGCGGGCGCCATGGGGCACACCCAGTTCATGCCCTCGAGCTGGAAGCAATATGCCGCCGACTATGATGGCGACGGCCGCCGCGACATCTGGACCAACATCCCCGATGCGCTGGCCTCCACCGCCAACTACCTGAAACGGCACGGCTGGCAGAGCGGCAAGACCTGGGGCTACGAGGTCGAGCTGCCGCGCGGCTTCGACTACACGCTCGCCGACACCGACCGCTCGATCGCCGACTGGGCGCGGCTCGGCGTGCGCCGTCCGGGCGGGCGCGACTTCCCGCGTCCGTCCGACAATGCCGAGCTGGTGCTGCCGGCCGGCGCCTCCGGCCCGGCCTTCCTGATGCTGAAGAATTTCTTCGTCATCAAGCGCTACAACAACGCCACCGCCTATGCGCTGGCCGTCGGCCATCTGGCCGACCGGATCCGCGGCGGCGGGCCGTTCGTTCATGCGTGGCGGCGCGACGCGCTGCCGCTGTCGCGGCCGCAGGCGGAGGAATTGCAGACGCTGCTCAACCGGCGCGGCTTTTCCGTCGGCACCGCCGACGGCCAGGTCGGCCCGGCGACCCGGCGGGGCATCCGTGCCTATCAGACATCGGCCGGCCTGATCCCCGACGGCTATGCCTCGGTGGCTCTGCTGGAGCATATCCGCAACGGGCGGTAAGCGGATGGCGGACGCGGCCGATTTCCTTGCCTGGCGGCATGTGGCGGCGGGCACCGAGCGCGCGCCGGTCCTGCCCGACGGCTGCCGCGACGTGCTGGTGCTGCATGTGCCGGGAGCCGCGCCGCGGGTGCTGCTGACCGGCCTCGACCTTGGCCCGCGCATCGCCGTGCTGGCCGCCGGAACGCGGATCGACGGCTACCGGCTGCGGCCGGGGGCGGCCGTCGGGCCGGCGGAGCTTGAGGCCATCGCCCGCGATGCTGTCCTCGGGCCGGGCGACGGGGCGGCGGACATCCTCGGCAATGCCCTGGCCGCGCGGGCGGCAAGGCCGGACGATGTGGATGCGGCGATCCGGCTGCTGGCCGGACCGGACGCGACCCTTGCCTCGGTCGCCGGCAGCCTCGGCCTGTCGCCGCGTTCGCTGCAGCGGCGGTTTCGCGAGCGGGGCCTGCCGCCGCCCGATCTCTGGCGGCTGCTCGGCCGGGTTCGGCGGGCGGCCGGCCGGCTCGACGGCGAGATGCCGCTGGCCGGCATTGCCGGGGACTGCGGCTTTGCCGACCAGGCGCATATGACGCGGGAGTTCCGCCGCTGGTTCGGCGCAAGTCCCGAGCGGCTGCGCCGGCACCGCGCCCTGCTGGAGCTTGCCCGTCAGCCGGCGCTGGGCAACTGGACCGGCGAGCAGATTTCCACCAGGTAGCCGTTGGGATCGCCGACATAGGCGGTGGTCTGTCCCCAGTCCTCCTCGCGCACATCCTGCAGCAGCGTGGCGCCGGCGGCGAGGGCGCGGTCCAGCGCCGCGCGCACGTCGTCCGTCTCGAAGGCAAGCTCGAAGACGGGCGCCTTCGGCTCGGCCCGGCCCGGCGTCTTGCCGAGGCGGTGCATCAGGGCCTTGGAGGAAAAAGCGAGGCGGGTCTCGCCGGTCGCAAGCTCGCCATAGTCGCCGCTGTCATGCAGGAAACCGCGCGAAAGGGCGAAGGCGCGCTCGTAGAAATCGAGCGTTGCCGGAACGTCTTCGACATAGAGAATGGTGTATCTGAGGATCATCGCCGGTTCCAGGAAAGGGGTTTCGGGCATGGGTTTGGGCAAGGGTTCGGGGCGCAGTCTCGCAGAGGCGGCGGCGGCCGTCTTGAAGGATCGCGACAGGCGAGACGGAGCAACAAGGAATGGCGCGCGCGGGCCATCTATTCCCTTCCCCCCGGAACGGGCTTAAAATCGCGCCATGAAGATCCGCTCGCTCCGTCCCGTCAGGCCGTCTCCCGCATCGCGTGGACCGTGGGCGCGCGGGCGTGCGCGCCTTGCCGCCCTGGTGGCGCTGGTCACCGCCCTGTGCCTGTTGCTGCCCGAGCCGGGAGCGGACCTTTCGGCGCCCTTCGGCCCGGCGGCGGCGCTGGCGCAGTCGCGGCCGATCGTGCAGCCGGGAGATACGCGCGACACCGGCTTCCATCCGCTGTCGCCCTTGCTGCGCCTGTTCGGCGTCGACAACAGCCGTCGGCGGACGCGCATCGAGGAGCTGCCGCCGCGCCAGCAGATGCGGCCCCAGCCGACGCGCGAGCCGGCCCGGCCGGTCGTGATCGAAGTGCCGAAAGAGGCGGACGCGCGCTCGATCCTGGTGGTCGGCGGCGCGCTGGCGGGCGAGCTTGCGGAAGGGCTGGAGGCGACCTACGCGGAGGTGCCGTCGGTGCGTGTCGACAGGCTGTCGCTCGCCGATGCGGGGCTGGCCGGCGCCGGCCCCGGCGTGCTCGTCGACCGGATCCGCGGCGCCGTCCAAGGGCGCAACAGGATGGCGGCGATCGTCATCCTGATCGGCTCGCTCGACGTGCGCGACATCGCCACGGACAGCGGCGGCGCGGCGTTCCGCAGCGATGCCTGGAACGCCATTTACGGCCAGCGGGTCGGCCAGCTCATCGCCGCCGCGCGGGCGCAGCGCCTGCCGGTGCTGTGGGTCGGCCTGCCGCCGCCCAAGGGCGTGGCCCGGCGCGCCGATTTCGGCCATCTCAACACCGTCGCCAAGCAGCAGGTGGAGGCGGCCAACGCCATCTATGTCGATGTCTGGGACGTGTTCCTCGACGAGAACGGCGGCTATACGTCCTATGGGCCGGATGTCGCCGGAACGCGGCGGAAGCTTCGCTCCGACGAGGGCATCGGCTTCACCTGGCACGGGCGGCGCAAGATCGCCTTCTTCGTCGAGCGCCAGATCGCGCGGATCCTGGGATCGTCCGGGAGCTTCGCCTTCGACGGCGTCGACGACGACCCCGATTTCATCGTCCTGACCGGGCGCCAGGGCGCGCCGGAGACCATACTGGCCGGCGGCGCGGAGGCGGCGAACGAGCCGGTCGCCGACACGCCGCAATATCAGTTGATCGTCCAGGGCACGCCGATCCCGCCGCAGAACGGCCGGGTCGACGACTTCCGCGCCGCCACGCCCTGAGAGCGGCCGGCCGGATCGGTCGAATCGACCGAGACATTACCCAAATGTTCATGTTTCTGAGGCAGCTTGTCGGCGACGCAATCTAGCCCGGGTCCCGACATGGCCATTTCCCGTTCCTCTCCCTGGTCCCTCACGGTGATGGGCAGATTCATGCTCATGGTCGCGTCGGCAGCCCTGATCATGATGGGGGGAACGGGCTATGCCTTCTATGTCTTCCGTCATTCGCTGCTGTCGGCGCTGGGCGATCCGGCGCAGGCGCAGGAGTTTCTCGGTCCCACCGCGACGGCGAAGCTGGACGGCCTGATCCTCCACAACATGATCGAGATCGCGCTGGTCTGCACGCCGGTCGGCATCGCCTTCCTGGCGCTGGCCTTCTGGCTGGCGATGGGCGTGCGGCGGCCGCTGAAGGCGCTGCAGGAGGGGCTGGTCGCCCTGTCGGGAGGCGACTTCGGCATCACCGTCGCCGGCGCGGAGCGGCGCGACGAGATCGGCGCCATCGCCCGTTCGGTGGCGGATTTCCGTGTGCGGCTGTCGGAAAAGGCACAGCAGGACGCGCGCGCGGCGCTGGAACAGCAGGAGCAGATGGCGCATCAGCGCGGCGAGACGCTGCGGCAGGTCGCCTCCGAATTCGAGCAGACCGTCGGCGTCGTCGTGCTGCGGCTGGGCGATGCGGCCGGGCGCGTCGCGCATCTGACCAAGGATCTCGACGGGGCGGTCGACATGGCGACGAGCGCCGTCGACGAGGCCTCCGGCTCCTCGATCCAGGCCTCCAGCTCGGTCTCGACGGCGGCGGAAGCGGCCGACGAGATGACCCAGTCGATCCTGTCGATCGGCCGGGAGATGGAGCAGGCGGCGCAGATGGCGCGGGCGGCGGTGGAGGAATCCCGCTCCACCGACACGATCGTCGGGCGGCTGGCCGAGAGCGGGAGGGCGATCGGCGAGGTGGTCGACCTGATCAAGCAGATCGCCGACCAGACCAACCTTCTGGCGCTGAACGCCACCATCGAGGCGGCGCGGGCCGGGGAGATGGGCCGGGGCTTTGCCGTCGTTGCCAATGAAGTCAAGACCTTGGCCGGCCAGACCTCGCGCGCGACCGAGGATATCTCGCAGCAGGTCGAGGCGGTGCAGCAGGTCTCCGAACAGGCGGTCGGGGCGATCCGCTCGATCGCCGGAACGGTGGAGCGCATCCACGCGATTTCCGACACGATCCTGCAGTCGGTGCAGAAGCAGATGGCGGCGACCGGCGAGATCAGCCAGAGCGTCGAGTTCGCGACGCAAAGCACCGAGAACGTCGCCTCCAGCATGGACGCGCTCGGCCGCGCCAGCGGCTCGACACGGGCGGCGGCGGACGAGATCCGCGGCGCGAGTTCCGAGCTTGCCGAGCTCTCCGAGGCGCTGCGCCAGCAGGTCGGCGGCTTCCTGTCGAGCATCCGCGACAGCTACGAGCCAGGCTCCTCGTGCGCCGCGTGAGGGCGGGGATAGCGAGCGGGCGGCGCGCCCGATGGCGGCGGGAACAAGACCCGTGCCGGCACGCCCGCGCGGCGGGGATAAAGAGGGTTCTGAGGCCTTGAGAAATTGAGAAAGGCGCCGCAAGCGGCGCCTTTCCCTTTGATATTGCTCATCTTTTTTTGAGACGATTTTGCAAAATCTTGCGAGATTTTGCGAAAACCCGTCTCAAACGGCCTCACGCGTCGCAAAATCGGCCCGGTCAGCGCGGCAGGTTGGAACTGCCGGTCAGGTGCAGGTCGATGGCCCGCGCCGCCTGGCGGCCCTCGCGGATCGCCCAGACCACCAGCGACTGGCCGCGGCGGACGTCGCCGGCGGCGAAGATGCCGTCGATCGAGGTCTTGTAGTCCTGGGTGTTGGCCTTGACGTTGGCACGGGCGTCGCGCTCGATGCTGTCTCCGAGCTCGGCGAGATAGGTGCCCTCCAGCGGACCGGCAAAGCCGATGGCGACCAGCACCAGCTCGGCGCGCAGGATGAACTCGCTGCCCGGGATCGGCCGGCGCTTCTCGTCGACGCGGGCGCATTTGACGCCGGTGACGTGGCCGTCCTCGCCGACGACGGCGAGGGTGGCGGCGGCGAACTCGCGCTCGGCGCCCTCGGCCTGGCTGGAGGAAGTGCGCATCTTGGTCGGCCAGTACGGCCACACCGTCAGCTTGTCCTCCTTCTCCGGCGGACGCTGGCGGATGTCGAGCTGGGTCACCGACAGGGCGCCCTGGCGGAACGAGGTGCCGACGCAGTCGGAGGCGGTGTCGCCGCCGCCGATGACGACGACATGCTTGCCGCCGGCCCAGTAGGGCGGTTCGGCCGTGACGTCCTCGCCGCCGACGCGGCGGTTCTGCTGGACCAGGAAGGGCATCGCGTACATGCAGCCCTGAAGGTCCATGCCCGGCAGCTCGGGATCGCGCGGGCGCTCGGCACCTGCGGTCAGCAGCACCGCGTCATGGCGCTGCTTGAGCTCGTCGACCGTCAGGTTGACGCCGACATTGGCGCCGTAATGGAAGACGACGCCCTCGCCCTCCATCTGCTCGACCCGGCGGTCGATATAGTGCTTCTCCATCTTGAAGTCGGGAATGCCGTAGCGCATCAGGCCGCCGGCGCGCGGCTCGCGCTCGTAGACATGCACCGTGTGGCCGGCGCGGGCGAGCTGCTGGGCGGCGGCAAGGCCGGCGGGACCGGAGCCGACGATGGCGACCGTCTTGCCGGTGCGGAACGGCGCCGGCTCGGGGCGGATCCACCCTTCGGCCCAGGCCTTGTCGGCAATCGCCTGTTCCACGGTCTTGATGGCGACCGGCGCGTCCTCGAGGTTCAGCGTGCAGGCTTCCTCGCAAGGGGCGGGGCAGATGCGGCCGGTGAACTCGGGGAAGTTGTTGGTCGAGTGCAGGTTGCGCGCCGCCTCTTCCCAGTCGCCGTTATAGACGAGGTCGTTCCAGTCCGGGATCTGGTTGTTGACCGGACAGCCGACGGGGCCATGGCAATAGGGCACGCCGCAATCCATGCAGCGGGCGGCCTGCCGCTCGACGTCCTTGTCGGCAAGCGGCAGGGTGAACTCGCGGAAATGGCGGATGCGGTCGGAGGCCGGCTGGTACTTCTGTTCCTGCCGGTCGATCTCCAGGAAACCGGTGACTTTTCCCATGATCTGTCGTCTCCCTTACTCGGCCGCCACCAGGCCGAGCCGCTTTTCTTCCATTTCCCTGAGGGCGCGGCGGTACTCGACCGGCATCACCTTCACGAATTTCGGGCGGAACTCGTCCCACCTCTCCAGGATCTCCTGCGCCCAGGCCGAGCCGGTATGGGCGATGTGGTTGGAGATGATCTGGCGCAGCCGCTCGTCGTCGTGCCGGGTCATGTCGGCCGACAGGTCGACGCGGCCCTTGTGCTCGATGTCGCCGCCATGGTGGTGGAGCTTCTCCAGGAGGTCGTCCTCCTCCGGGACCGGCTCGATGTCGACCATGGCGAGGTTGCAGCGGTTGCGGAACGAGCCGTCCTCGTCCAGCACATAGGCCACGCCGCCCGACATGCCAGCGGCGAAGTTGCGCCCGGTCCAGCCGAGCACGACGACGACACCGCCGGTCATGTATTCGCAGCCATGGTCGCCGACGCCCTCGACGACGGCGATGGCACCCGAGTTGCGCACCGCGAAACGCTCGCCGGCGATGCCGCGGATGTAGCATTCGCCCTCGGTCGCGCCGTAGAGCACGGTGTTGCCGGCGATGATCGAGTAGTCCGGATCGGCGGCGCTCTTCGGGTTCGGCCGGATCACCAGCTTGCCGCCGGCAAGGCCCTTGCCGACATAGTCGTTGGCATCGCCCTCCAGCGTCAGGCTGACGCCGCGCGCCAGGAAGGCGCCGAAGGCCTGGCCGGCGGTGCCGGTCAGCCGCACGTCGATGGTGCCGCCCTTCAGGCCCTTGTGGCCGTAGCGCCGCGCCACCTCGCCCGACAGCATCGCACCGGCGGAGCGGTCGACATTGCCGATGGTCTCGGTGATCACGACCGGCTCCTTGCGCTCCAGCGCCGGCGCGGCGGCGGCGATCAGGCGGCGGTCGAGCACGTCGTCGATCGGATGCTTCTGGCGCTGGGTCCAGCGCTTCTCCTCGGCCGGGGCCTCCGGCATGTGGAAGATACGCGAGAAGTCGAGGCCGCGGGCCTTCCAGTGGTCGATCGCCGTCTCCTGGTCGAGCAGGTCGGTGCGGCCGATCAGCTCCTCGAAGCGGGCGATGCCCATCGCGGCCATGATCTCGCGCACTTCCTCGGCGACGAAGAAGAAGTAGTTGACCACATGCTCGGGCGCGCCCTTGAAGCGCTTGCGCAGCACCGGATCCTGGGTGGCGATGCCGACCGGGCAGGTGTTGAGGTGGCACTTGCGCATCATGATGCAGCCGGCGGCGATCAGCGGCGCGGTCGAGAAGCCGAACTCGTCGGCACCGAGCAGCGCGCCGACGATGACGTCGCGCCCCGTTTTCAGGCCGCCATCGACCTGCAGGGCGATGCGCGAGCGCAGCCCGTTCAGCACCAGGGTCTGCTGGGTCTCGGCAAGGCCGATCTCCCAGGGGCTGCCGGCATGCTTGATCGAGGTCAGCGGCGAGGCGCCGGTGCCGCCGTCATAGCCGGACACGGTGATGTGGTCGGCGCGCGCCTTGGCGACGCCGGCGGCGACCGTGCCGACACCGACTTCCGACACCAGCTTGACCGAGATGTCGGCGACCGGGTTGACGTTCTTCAGGTCGTAGATGAGCTGCGCCAGATCCTCGATCGAATAGATGTCGTGATGCGGTGGCGGCGAGATCAGGCCGACGCCTTGCGTCGAGTGGCGGACCTTGGCGATCACCGCGTCGACCTTGTGGCCGGGCAACTGGCCGCCCTCGCCGGGCTTGGCGCCCTGGGCCACCTTGATCTGGATGACGTCGGAGTTGACCAGATAGTCGGTGGTCACGCCGAAGCGGCCCGAGGCGACCTGCTTGATCGCCGAGCGCATCGGGTTCTGCGAGCCGTCCGGCAGCGGCCGGTAGCGCTCCGGCTCCTCGCCGCCCTCGCCGGTGTTCGACTTGCCGCCGATCCGGTTCATGGCGACGGCGAGCGTCGAATGCGCCTCGCGCGAGATCGAGCCGAAGGACATGGCGCCGGTGGAAAAGCGCTTGACGATCTCGGCGGCCGGCTCGACCTCGTCGAGGGCGATCGGCGCGCGGCCGACATCCTCGGCGGTCTTGACGCGGAACAGCCCGCGGATGGTGAAGCGGCCGTTGTGCTCGTTGGTCTCGCGGGCGAACTCGCGATACTGGTCGGGCAGGTTGGAGCGCACCGCGTGCTGCAGGAAGGCGACGCCTTCCGGCGTCCACAGGTGGTTCTCGCCGCGCACCCGATAGGCATATTCGCCGCCGACATCGAGCGAGCGGCGCAGCACCGGCACGTCGGCGAAGGCGACGGCGTGGCGGCGGGTGGTCTCCTCGGCGACCTCGGCAAGGCCGATGCCCTCGATCATCGTCGCGGTGCCGAAGAAATACTCGTTGACGAAATCGGTCGACAGGCCGACCGCGTCGAAGATCTGGGCGCCGCAATAGGACTGGTAGGTCGAGATGCCCATCTTGGACATGACCTTGAGGATGCCCTTGTCGATCGACTTGATGTAGCGGTAGACGACCTCGTCGGCATCGACCTCTTCGGGAAAGTCGAGCTCGGCATGGAGCTGCAGCAGCGTCTCGAAGGCGAGATAGGGGTTGATCGCCTCCGCGCCGTAGCCGGCCAGCACGCAGAAGTGATGCACCTCGCGCGCCTCGCCGGTCTCCACCACCAGGCCGACCGAAGTGCGCAGGCCCTTGCGGATCAGGTGATGGTGCACGGCGGCCGTCGCCAGCAGCGCCGGAATGGCGATGCGGCCGCGGCTGACCAGCCGGTCGGACAGGATGACGATGTTGTAGCCGTTGGTGACCGCCTTCTCGGCATGGGCGCACAGGTTGTCGAGCGCCTCGCGCATGCCCGCCGCGCCCTTGGCCGCGCCATAGGTGATGTCCAGCGTCTTGGCCGAGAACTGGTTGTCGGCGGTGTCGCCGATGGTGCGGATCTTCTCCAGATCGTCATTGGTGAGGATCGGCTGGCGCACCTCCAGACGCTTGGAGGTGGCGAGGCCCTTGAGGTCGAACAGGTTCGGCCGCGGCCCGATGAAGGAGACGAGGCTCATCACCAGCTCCTCGCGGATCGGGTCGATCGGCGGGTTGGTGACCTGGGCGAAGTTCTGCTTGAAATAGGTGTAGAGCAGCTTCGGCTTGTCCGACAGGGCGGAGATCGGCGTGTCGGTGCCCATCGAGCCGATGGCTTCCTGGCCGACGGTCGCCATCGGCTGCATCAGGAGCTTGATGTCCTCCTGGGTGTAGCCGAAGGCCTGCTGGCGGTCGAGCAGGGTCTCGGCGGCGACCGGCGCGCGGCCGCGCACCGCCGGCATCTCCTCCAGCACGATCTGGGTGCGGTGCAGCCAGTCCTTGTAGGGGTTGGCGGTGGAGAGCTGGCGCTTGATCTCCTCGTCGGAAATGATCCGGCCTTCCCGGAGATCGATCAAGAGCATCTTGCCCGGCTGCAGCCGCCACTTGCGGATGATCTTCTCCTCCGGCACCGGCAGCACGCCGACCTCGGAGGACATGATGACGAAGTCGTCGTCGGTGACGACGTAGCGGGCCGGGCGCAGGCCGTTGCGGTCGAGGGTCGCGCCGATCTGGCGGCCATCGGTGAAGGCGACGGCGGCCGGCCCGTCCCACGGCTCCATCAGAGCGGCGTGATACTCGTAGAAGGCCCGCAGGTTCTCGTCCATGAGCGGGTTGCCGGCCCAGGCCTCGGGGATCAGCATCATCGCCGCATGGGCGAGCGAATAGCCGCCGCGCACCAGGAACTCGAGCGCGTTGTCGAAGCAGGCGGTGTCGGACTGGCCCTCGTAGGAGATCGGCCACAGCTTGGTGATGTCGTCGCCGAACAGGGGCGAGGAGACGCTGGCCTGGCGCGCGGCCATCCAGTTGACGTTGCCGCGCAACGTGTTGATCTCGCCGTTATGGGCGACCATCCGGTAGGGATGGGCGAGATCCCAGGACGGGAAGGTGTTGGTCGAGAAGCGCTGGTGGACGAGCGCCAGCGCCGAGGCGAAGCGCGGGTCCTTCAGGTCGGCGTAATAGGCGCCGAGCTGATAGGCGAGGAACATGCCCTTGTAGACCAGCGTCCGGCTCGACAGCGAGACGATGTAGAAGCCGCGGCCGACCGCGTCGGTCTCGGCGCGGATGGTGTTGGAGATCACCTTGCGCAGCACGAAGAGGCGGCGCTCGAAATCGTCCTCGGTCTCGCAGTCGCGGCAGGCGATGAAGACCTGGCGCGAGCGAGGCTCGGTCGCGGCGATGTCCGGTGCCTTGGACAGCGAGGAATTGTCGACCGGCACGTCGCGCCAGCCAAGGCAGGCCTGGCCTTCGGCGTTGATGACGCGCTCGACGATCTCCTCGCAGCGGCGGCGCAGCGCCGCGTCCTGCGGCAGGAACAGGAAGCCGACGCCGTAGCGGCCCTTTTCGGGCAGGTCGATGCCGAGGTCCTTCGCCTCGGCCACGAAGAAGTCGTGCGGGATCTGCACCAGCATGCCGGCGCCGTCGCCCATCAACGGGTCGGCGCCGACCGCGCCGCGATGGGTGAGGTTTTCCAGCACCTGCAACCCGTCGGCAATGATGCGGTGGGAGGCGACGCCCTTGAGATGGGCGACGAAGCCGACGCCGCAGGCATCATGCTCGCGCGCGGGATTGTAGAGGCCGACGCGCGCGGCCTCCGCGCGTCGCTCGTTCAGCGTTTTGCGGGCAGTCGTCGCTTTGGCCGGTGCGGTTTCGGTCACGAAGTCCAGCGCCTCGATCATCGCTTCGGTCTTGCTCATGTCTGCCCTCTTTCATCCTGCGCCGGGACCGTCCTTCTCCGTTCGGGTCGCGCTCGCTCGTGATCGAGGAGCCCGGCTCGTCCGTCGAACGGGCGTTCGCCCTGACGCTGACCAGTGAAGCGGACCTGCCCTTCGGTCCGCCTTTTCCGGCGGTTCGTGTCCCTCGCGGGACGTGCCGTCGGCATCTTCCTGCCGGTGCCGCGCAACAGCGCTGCACCGGTGACGCGGCGCCTGACCTGCATCGCCCCGGCACCGCGGCCGGGCGGGATCGCAGGGCATGCCGCGCCCTGTTGTAGCATATGCCGGCCCTTGCGTTCAGCCACCGGATGCGCCTGGCGCTCCAAGGCCGAGTGCTGCGGGCGCGGGATGCGCTCCATCGGAAGCCGGCCAGCCCCGGCCGCTTCCGCTCCGTCCAAAAGGGACAGTAATCCTGTCCTATCTGGCGGAGGCGCACAATGCCAGATTTCAAGGGGGGGAGCAAGCGGCTTGCAAGCCCGCGCAAAACTATTTCTTGCGCCGGGCATGGGGCGTTTTGTCATTATCGCAACGCCGGCGCGGCGCGAAGGAAAGAATCTGTCGGCGGACGAGGCAGATGGGTCCCGCGCCTGCCTTCAGGGAAGCCTGCGGACGGGCTTGCAAGGCTGCGTGCCCCGGTCTTAGATCGCGCCATGATCTTCGCCAGCGACAATTGGGCGGGGGCCTCGCAGCCGGTCATGGATGCGATGCTTCGCCACAACACGGGCGCCGCGCCAGCCTATGGCACGGACCCGCTCACCCTCAAGGTCCGCGACCGGTTTCGCGAGATCTTCGAGAAAGACGACCTGACGGTCTGGTTCACCGCCACCGGCACGGCGGCGAATGCGCTGACCCTGGCGGCCTGCGCAAGGCCAGGCGGGCTGGTGCTGACCAGCGACATCGCCCATGTGCTGTGCGACGAGTGGGGGGCGACGGAGTTCTTCTCGCACGGCATGAAGATGGTGCCGGTGGAAACGCGGAACGGGCGGATTTCGGCGGACAGCCTCTCGCGCGAACTGGCCAAGCACCCGGACGGCAGCCGCTTCGGCACGCCGGTGGCGGTGAGCCTGACCCAGGCGAGCGAATGCGGCACGGTCTATGGCCCCGGCGAGTTGGCGGCGCTGACGCGGGCTGCCAAGGAGCGCGGTCTCGTCTGCCACATGGACGGGGCGCGCTTCGCCAATGCGCTGGTGCATCTCGCGTGCAGCCCGGCGGAGATGACCTGGAAGGCGGGGATCGATGTCCTGTCCTTCGGCGGCACCAAGAAC
Source organism: Stappia sp. TSB10GB4 (assembly GCF_900185745.1). NCBI lineage: Bacteria > Pseudomonadati > Pseudomonadota > Alphaproteobacteria > Hyphomicrobiales > Stappiaceae > Stappia > Stappia sp. TSB10GB4. The sequence continues at coordinate 103,114 of NZ_FYAV01000028.1, forward strand.
GGCTGCTGGTGCGCCGAGGCGATCGTGGTGTTCAACCAGGACGCCTTGCGCGATCTTGCCGCGCATCGCTCGCGCGCCGGGCATCTGTTCTCCAAGTCGCGCTTCGTCGCGGCCCAGCTCGACGGCTATCTGGAGAACGGCCACTGGCTGGACAGCGCCCGCCACGCCAATGCGATGGCAAGCCGGCTTGCCGAGGGGCTTGCGGCGTCCGGCCATGCGCTCGCCCATCCGGTGGAGGCGAACGAGGTGTTCCCGGTGCTCGACCTTGCCACCATCGCGCGGCTGCGCGAAGCGGGCGCGGCGTTCTACGAGTGGCCGGAGATCGAGGCGGGCGAGGGAACGTCCGGCGTGCGGCTGGTGACGTCGTTTGCGACCAAACCGGAAGAGGTCGCGCGCTTCCTGGAGATCGCCGCGGGGTAGGCGGCGGTTGTGGAAGAATTTTCTCCGCGCGCGGCTTTTCTTGCTGGAAATTTGGAAACGTATTTCGCGTTTCGGCTTGGCGCAAAGCCGAACGGGGCTAGCTTCGCGCCGATTTCATCCCGATGACCGGAGCGACTGCCGATGAAGATCCACCCCACCGAGGACATGCATGTCCTGTCGATGGCCCGCAGGCTGACCATTCCCGAGGTGGCATCGGCCGCCGCGGAGCTGTCGGCGGAGATCGAGGCGGAGCGCCAGCGCGCCGGCCTTGCGGCGGCGGGGCCCTGGACCTTCCTCGCGCAGAACCTGCCGCGCGACGGCAAGACCGCGTTCGACTGGCGCATCTGCCTGCCGGTGGCGGGCGCCGGCGCCTATGACGGTCCGCTGGAGGTTCTGCATCTGGAGCCGATCATGGTCGCCTCCGCCGTGCATCTGGGGTCGGTTCGAACCCTGTTCACGCAGGGCTACGCGCCCTTGCTGCGCGCCATCGGCGAGACGCGGCACCACCTGTCGGGCCAGAGCCGGGAGGTCTATCACGACTGGCGCGGCGGCAAGGCCGGCTACAACCGGATCGAGATCCAGTTCGAACTGTCGCGCTAACGGCGCCCGCATACGAAAAGCGCCCGGCCTGGGAAGGCCGGGCGCGGGGGCAGGCGTCTCTCTCGCCGAGGGGGGATCGCGAGGGTCCGCCTGCCGGGTGTCAGTGCCGGATCGTCAGCAGGGGAGCGTCAGTGGGTGCTGCCCTCGATCTGCTTCTCGATCTGTTTCTGGCCGGCCTTGCCGATCTCGATCTTGCGGGGCTTCATCGCCTCCGGGATCTCGCGGGCAAGGTCGATATGCAGCAGGCCGTTCTCCAGGCTGGCGCCCTTGACCTCGACATGGTCGGCGAGCTGGAAGCGGCGCTCGAAGGCGCGCGCGGCGATGCCGCGATAGAGCACCTCGCCGGCCTCGGCCTCCTGGGCGCGCTCGCCCTTGATGGTGAGCGTGTGCTCCTTCGCCTCGATCGTCAGGTCACCTTCGCCGAAGCCGGCCACCGCCATGGTGATGCGGTAGGCGTTCTCGCCGGTGCGCTCGATATTGTAGGGCGGATAGCTCGGCGTCTCCTGGCCGCTGGTGCTGTCGAGCATGGAGAGCAGGCGGTCGAAGCCGACGGTGGAACGATAGAGCGGGCTGAAATCGAAGTGACGCATCGGTGTGTCCTCTCGTTGAGCAACAGATGATGGTTCCGGTTCCGCTGTGTCCCGCCGTCATGGCCGGGAGGGGAACCGCGCGCGGGCCCGTTCGTGGCGCCCGCGCCTTACGAGATGGGGAGGGCGAAAACGGCTTTCAAGAGGGATGGGCGGGCACCGCCGATCGGCGCGGCGAGCCGGATTTTCGACCTGAACGGCAGGTGAACGGCGCCTTCCGGGAGGGTTCACGCGGGGCCGTGCATCTTTATGATCGTCAACAGGCGCCGAGGCGCCGAACCAGGAGACAGATCCATGAGGAAGTCGCTTCTCGCCGCCGCCGCCGTCCTTGGCCTCGCCCTTGCGGCGCCCAGTGCCCAGGCTTTCGAGATCCGCACCGGCGGCCCGTCGGCCGGCCTCAGCATCGAAGTGCAGGTCGCCGGCTACCGCGGCCACGACCGGCGCGGCTACCGGCTCGACAAGCTCGCCCCGCGCCAGATCGTCCACCGGCTGCACCGCCAGGGCTACCGGGACATCAGCAACCTGCGCTCGCAGGGCCATGTCTATGTCGCCCATGCCCGCGGCCATCGCGGCATGTCGCAGCGCCTGGTGGTCGATGCCTATTCGGGCGAGGTCGTCGGCCGCTCGCCGATCGGCCGCGGCCACGGCTGGGGCGGCTACGGCCGGATGTGACCTTTCGGCGGGCCGCGATGCCCGTCCGCCGACCGCAAACGGGGCCGCCGGAGTTGAGCCGGCGGCCGCGCTCCTGTATGGGTCAGGACACCGGGATCGTTGGACTTGTCCCGGTGCGGCGGGCCCCTCCCGTCGCCAACAAGGCCGACAGGCTGGAGCACGGCGCGGGTGGCAATGCAGCTCTACGATCATCCGGACAATCCGGTTCCGGCCGGAGCGGTCTGCCAGCAGGTGACGACGCCCGACGGCATCCGCCTGCGCACGGCGCGCTGGATGCCCGACCGCAGCCCGCTGAAGGGCACGGTGACCTTGCTGCAGGGCCGGGCCGAATTCATCGAGAAATATTTCGAGACCGTCGCCGACCTGCGCGCCCGCGGCTTTGCCGTCGTCACCTTCGACTGGCGCGGCCAGGGCGGGTCTGAGCGCCTGCTCGCCAATCCCTACCGGGGTCATGTGGATGATTTCGCCGATTTCGTCACCGATCTCGACACGGTGATGGACAAGGTGTCGCTCGCCTCGATGCCCGGTCCGCACCATGTGCTGGCGCATTCGACCGGCGGCGCGGTGCTGCTGCTGGCGGCCGGGCGGCTGCGCACCCGCATCGAGCGGGCGGTGTTGTCGGCGCCGCTGCTCGGCCTCGGCAAGGTGGGCCTGCCGCAAAAGGTGATCTGCCCGCTGTCGGCGATGCTCTCGGCGGTCGGCTTCGGCACGGCCTTCGTGCCGGGCGGCGCGGACCGGTTCCACATGCCCTTTGAGGGCAATCCGCTGACTTCCGACGAATTCCGCTTCCGCCGCAACGCGGCGGTGCTCTCCGCCCATCCGGAGCTGGAAATCGGCGCGCCGACCATCGACTGGCTGGCGGCGGCCTGCCGGGCGATGACACGCTTCTTCGAGCCGGATTTCGGCCCGGCGCTGACGCTGCCGGTGCTGCTGGTGGCCTCGACCGGCGACCAGGTCGTCTGCCCGCGGGCCTGCGAGCGCTTCGCCCGCCAGACCCGCTCCTGCCGCTATGTCGAGATCGCCGGTGCCCGCCACGAATTGCTGATGGAAGACGACTTCCACCGCGACCAGTTCCTTGCCGCCTTCGACGCCTTCGTCAGCGACGGCGAGCCGGCCGGCGCCTGGAGCTATTGAGCCGCGGAGGCGAGGATCTCCAGCACCTTGTCGTGCAGGACCGGATCGCCGGAGGCGACGATCTGGCCGCCGGCGGCCGGCGAGCCGCCGCTCCAGTTGGTCACCACCCCGCCGGCGCCCTCGACGATCGGGGCGAGCGCGACGATGTCGTAGGGCTGCAGGCCGGTCTCGATGACGAGGTCGACCTGGCCGCTGGCGATCATGCAATAGCCGTAGCAGTCGGTGCCGTAGCGGGCGGTGCGCACGGTGCCCTCGATCCGCCGGTAGACCGCCTGCTCGGCGCCCTGGAACAGGCCCGGATGGGTGGTGCACATGATCGCCTGCGAAAGGTCCGCGCAGGGGCGGGTGGCAAGCGGCCGGCGGCCGTCGCGGTTGACCAGCCAGGCGGCCTCGCCGTCGCCGAGGAACCGCTCCGCCACATAAGGCTGGTCCATGACGCCGAAGACCGGCCGGCCGGTGCGCGTCACGCCGATCAGGGTGCCCCAGGTGGGCAGGCCGCAGATGAAGGCGCGGGTGCCGTCGATCGGATCGAGCACCCAGACATGCTCGGCATCGAGACGGACGCTGCCATGCTCCTCGCCAAGGATGCCGTGATCGGGAAAGCGCGCCTCGATCAGGGCGCGCAAGGCCTCCTCGCCGGCCCGGTCGGCAACCGTCACCGGATCGAAGCCCTCGGCGATCTTGTTTTCCACCGACAGGATTTCCCGGAAATGCGGCAGGATCGCCGCCGCCGACGCGCGGCACAGGTCATCGGCGAAAGCGGCAAGGTCTTCGGACAGAAGGTTTTCGGGGAGAGGGCCAGGCTGGGGACCTGAATGGGGCATCGGTCGGTTCCTTGCGGGGGCGACTAGCGGGTCGAGGTGCACGGATGGGGCGCGGCGCCACGACGGCGCCGCCCTGCCCGCAATAGCCTGTGAACGGGCGGCGGGCAATGTCCGGAAAGCGACGCTGCCGCCGGATGGCCGCGCCGAGTCGCTGCCTTAAAATGAGGCAGATCGCCGTATGGCAGCATTTTATGCAGAACCGGACCGGCAAGAACACGCCGCGGCAGGGGGTGCGACGAATTATTCAAGGGGATTTATCAATAGCTATCTATTTGAAATACATGAATAAACTTCATGAGCTCCGGTTTTTTTCGGAGAAAATTTCGAAGGGTGACTTGACTTTTGTGCGCCGCGATGGAAACTTGTTGCAGTGCGATATGGCTTGCCATGTCGCGCCGCCCTCCTTGGGCGTTTCCTCCCTAGACTCGGGCCGCCTCGCAAGAGAGCGGCCCTTTTTTCTGCGCGGCTTTCCGGCCGCCACAGGCGCGGTCGTCCCTAGATCGACGTGAACGGGTCGGGGAAGGCGAGGGGAGGCTATTCGGCCGCCAGCGCGTCCGGGGCGAGATCGGCATCGCTGCCTGCCACCAGCTCCTCGCAGAAGCGGCGCAGGTCGCGGGCAAGCTCGGCGAAGCCGGCGCTGCGGTCGGTGCGCGCCTCGTCCATATAGAGGCTGCGGTTGATCTCCACCTGCAGGGCGTGCAGGCCCTTGGCCGGGCGGCCGTAATGCTCGGTGATGAAGCCGCCGGCATAGGGTTTGTTGCGCGCCACCGTGTAGCCCATGCCGCGCAGGATGTCGCTCGCCTGGTCGATGACCGAGCGGGCGCAACTGGTGCCGTAGCGGTCGCCCAGGATGAAGTCGGGCCGCGGGCCATTGTCGCTGGTGCGGATCGTCGAGGGCATGGAGTGGCAGTCGATCAGCACCGCATGGCCGAAGGCGACATGGGTGCGTGCCAGCAGGCGGCGCAGGGTCTGGTGATAGGGCTTGTAGATGGTCTCGATGCGGTCGAGCGCCTCGCGCACGGGGAGGCGCTCGCGATAGATCTCCTGCGCCTCGCCGACGACGCGGGCGATGGTGCCGAGCCCGCCGGCGACCCGGATCGAGCGGCTGTTGGCATAGGGTGGCAGCCGGTCCTCATACATCTTCGGGTCGAGCTCGTAGGGCTCGCGGTTGACGTCGAGATAGGCGCGCGGGAAGCGGGCGCACAGGAGCGGCGCCCCCAGATCGACGACGCCGGCGAAGAGCTCGTCGACGAAGGCATCCTCCGAGCGGCGGATCGACACCGCGTCGAGCCGCGAGGACTGCAGGAAGGGAAGGGGGTAATGCCGCCCGGAATGGGGGGAGTTGAAGACGAAGGGGGCGGACTGCTCGGCAGGCTGCAGAACGTCGAAAGGCGGCGTCTCCTGAAACCCGCTGATGACCTGCATGGGCATGCTCTCCGCCGGACGATCTTCGTCAAACTTCCCTATTTGCCCCCGAATCGGCGTTAATGTCCACACGGGCGGTGGGTAACCGATGCGCCCGACCGGCGGGACGCCGCTTTCACTGGATGTTTACCGTCGTTCGGCCTTATAACGATCCGAAAGATGTGCCAAAACGGGATCTTCGGGCGAACCTCCCGCGTCTGCCCGTCCGAGGATGCGCAAGACCGGATGCGCGCAAGTTGGGCGCGCGCAAGATCGGCAGATTCGCCAGGCGAAGCGGAACGGAAACGACGAATGACACGGATCCTACTTGCGGAAGACGACAATGACATGCGCCGCTTCCTCGCCAAGGCGCTGCAGAAGGCGGGGTACGATGTCGTCTCTTTCGACAATGGCAAGAGCGCCTATGAGCGCCTGCGCGAGGAACCCTTCTCGCTGCTGCTGACCGACATCGTCATGCCGGAGATGGACGGAATCGAACTGGCCCGCCGGGCGACCCAGCTCGACCCGGACCTGAAGGTGATGTTCATCACCGGCTTCGCCGCGGTGGCCTTGAACCCGGACTCGCAGGCGCCCAAGGATGCCAAGGTTCTGTCCAAGCCGTTCCACCTCAAGGACCTGGTGCTGGAAGTGGAGCGCATGCTGGCCGCCTGAGCGGCCTGCTGCCGGCTCTCAACAGGTTTTCCACCGCGCATGGAGCGGGCGTGCCGGCGGACAATTAAGTTTGCGAGAAGGGCTTGCACCGAAAATCGAAGCCCGCTATATCGCATCCCACCGCGCCGTCCCGTCGGCGTCGGGTTTCCGGCTTCCTGCCGGACCACGGCAATTTGCCTGATTTCGACACCTTGTCGCCATCGGCGGCTTGCTGGGTCGACATCGGCGGCTTGCCGGAACCGAAAAGTTTCGGGCGTGTAGCTCAGCGGGAGAGCACTACGTTGACATCGTAGGGGTCACAGGTTCAATCCCTGTCACGCCCACCATCTTCGCCGGACCGCCGAGATTGCGAGGCGGTCGGCACAGCCCGGCAACCGTCCGCCATGGCAGCGCTGCATCACGCCGCCTGCCGATCGCGGATCGGGCATCGCCCCCGGCGCGCGGTTCTTGTCGAACCAGCGCGACGACGGCGGATCCGCCGGGTGGGACGCGGGGCCTCACGGCCGCCTCGTCCGCAAGCAGACAGCCGGGCCCGCGTGGCACGGTGCAACATGAGGATGCCGCCGCCAACGTGGCACCGTTGACGGAGACGAGACGATGAAGATCAAGAATTCGCTCAAGGCGCTGATGGGCCGTCATCGCGACAACCGCATGGTTCGCCGCAAGGGCCGCGTCTACATCATCAACAAGAAGGCGCCGCGCTTCAAAGCCCGCCAGGGCTGAGTCGCGACGGCCGGCCACCGATCGCCTTGCGGACGCCGCGGGCGACGGCGTAGTGGCCTGACCGCTTTCACTTTTTGCTGATGCCATTGACGATCGCATCCAGGGCGACATACTCCCTGAATGCGATCGTTTCTGCTTGCCTGCTTCCTTGTGTGCTTCGGGGCCTCCGCGCTTGCGCAGGAGCTGTCTCCGGACGTGCTGCCGCCCGAGGTGCTGCCGCCCTCGCTCGACGATCTCGACGCGCCGACGACGCAGATCGAGCCGCCTTCCGGCCCGGCGCCGGCGGTGACGGAGACCGAGACGCCGAGAAGCGAGCTCGACGGGCTGTTCACCGAACTTGCCAAGGTTACCAGCGACGAGCAGGCGCGCCCGCTGGTCGGCCGCATCCAGCGGATCTGGTCGCGCTCGGGCAGCGCCACGGTCGACCTGTTGATGATGCGCGCGGGCGCCGCCATGCAGGCCAAGGACTATGCGCTGGCGCTCGACCTGCTCGACGTGACGGTGCGGCTTGCCCCCGATTTCCCCGAAGCCTGGAACCGCCGCGCCACGGTGAATTACCTGCGCGAGGATTTCGGTGGCGCGATGGTCGATATCGAGCGGGTGCTGGCGCTGGAGCCGCGCCACTGGGGCGCGATGTCCGGCCTTGGCATCATCCTGCGGCGGATCGGGCGGAAGGACGAGGCGCTGGAGACCTTCCGCCAGGTGCTGAGGATCCATCCGGTCAGCGAAAACGCGCGTAAAGCGGTCGAGGACATGGAGAAGGCGGCGGCCGGCTCACCGATCTGACGCGGCCGGTCTCCACCTGTGTCCTCGTATCGGACTGACCTTTGCCGCAAGCCGGACCCGCCCGCCCATGCCCACCCTTGCCCTTGTCCTGCTGTCGGCACTGGCGCTGCTGCTCTCCGGCCTTGCCCTCTTGGCGGAGCTGCGCGGGCGCGAGGCGGAGGCGCGCTATCCGCCGATCGGCGCCTTTGCCGAGATCGACGGCGTGCGGCTGCACTATGTCGACCTGCGCCCCGACGGCTGGCGGGCGGGCGACCCGGTGCTGGTCTTCGTGCATGGGGCGAGCGCCAACTTGCGCGATCCGCATATGGCGCTGGCCGGGCCGCTGTCGGAATGGCCGGCGGAGAAGGGGAGGCCCGCGCGGCTCGTCTTCGTCGACCGGCCCGGCCACGGGCATTCGCAGCGCGGCGGCGGTGACATGCACCGCCCTTCGGCCCAGGCGGCGCTGATTGCCGGGCTGGCCGACAGTCTCGGCATCGGGCGGGCGGTGGCGGTCGGCCATTCCTGGGGCGGGGCGGTGGCGGCGCAGCTCGGCCTGGCGCGCCCGGACCTGTTCGCCGGGCTGGTGTTCCTGGCGCCGGCGACCCATCCCTGGCCGGGCGGCGTCAACTGGTATTACGACGCGGCCGCGCTGCCGGTCGCCGGCACGGTGTTTTCCGCAACGCTCGCCCCGTTCGGCGCGGCGCTGGTCGCGCCGACCGCCATGGGCGGCGTCTTCCGCCCGGGCGAGGTGCCGCAGACCTATGCCGAGCGGCTGGGCTTGCCGCTGCTGTTCCGGCCGCAGAGCTTCCGGGCGAATGCGCGGGACGTCGCCTTCCTGAAGAGCGAGGTGGAGGCGGCGGTGCCGCGCTACCGCGAGATCGCCCAGCCGGCGGCGGTGATCACCGGCGAGACGGATGGCGTCGTCTATCCGCATATCCATTCGCACGGGCTGGTGCGGGACCTGCCCAATGCCTGGCTGGTGACGCTGGAGGGCGCCGGCCACATGCCGCACCACACGCGCACCGGCGCGGTGCTGGCGGAGATCGCCAAGGTGGTGGCGATGGCCTTCCCGCAGGCGGGTTGGGACAGCGAGGCCAGCCGAAACGCAAACGAGACGGCCGAAGCCGTCTCGTCGAAAGCTGCTGCTGTGAGCGAGTGAGGCTCAGAAGCCGCCGCTGCTGCGAGCGGCTGAGGCTCAGAGCCCGCCGCGACCGTCGCTGCCGACAAAGGCGATGCGCAGCATGTTGGTCGAGCCGGGGGTGCCGAAGGGCACGCCGGCGGTGGTGATGATGCGCTGGCCGGGCTTGGCCAGTTCCTGCTGGAAGGAGATCTGGCAGGCGCGGTCGACCATGTCGTTCTCGTCGCGGGCATCGTCCGAGACGACGCAGTGCAGGCCCCAGGCCAGCGACAGGCGGCGGGCGGTCGACAGGACCGGCGAGATGACGATGACCGGCACGGAGGGTCGCTCGCGCGCGGCGCGCAGGCCGGTGGCGCCGGAGGTGGTGTAGCAGACCACGGCGGCGAGGTTCAGCGTTTCGGCGATCTGCCGCGCGGCGGCGGCGATGGCATCGGCGCCGGTCGGCTCCGGCTCCTGCCGCTGGGCATGGATGATGCCGCGATAGTTCGGGTCGCGCTCCACCTGGCGGGCGATGCGGTCCATGGTGGCGACCGCCTCGACCGGGAACTGGCCGGCAGCGGATTCGGCCGAGAGCATCACCGCGTCGGCGCCCTCGAACACGGCGGTGGCGACGTCGGAGACCTCGGCGCGGGTCGGCACCGGGGCGGTGATCATCGATTCCAGCATCTGGGTGGCGACGACCACCGGCTTGCCGGCGCGGCGGCAGGCGCGGACGATCTGCTTCTGCAGGCCCGGCACCTGTTCCAGCGGCATCTCGACGCCGAGATCGCCGCGGGCGACCATCAGCGCGTCGGAGAGGTCGATGATCTCGGACAGCCGGTCGATGGCCTGCGGCTTTTCGATCTTGGCGAGGATGCCGGCACGCCCACGCGTCACCTTGCGCACCTCGGCAAGGTCGTCCGGGCGCTGGATGAAGGACAGGGCGATCCAGTCGACGCCGGCTTCGAGCGCGGCGTCAAGATCCTTGCTGTCCTTCGGGGTGAGCGCGCCAACCGGGATCTCGGTGTCGGGAACGCTGACGCCCTTGCGGTTGGACAGCTTGCCGCCGACCTCGACCACCGTCTCGGCGCTGGTCCGGTCGCAGGAGGTCACGCGCAGGCGGATCTTGCCGTCGTCGAGCAGCAGGCGATGGCCGGGCTCGAGCGCCTCCAGGATCTCGCGATGGGGCAGGTGGACGCGGGCGGCATTGCCGGGCGCCGGGTCGCTGTCGAGGGTGAAGCCGGCGCCGTTCTCCAGCATCACCGCGTCGCCCTCGAAAGTGCCGACGCGCAGCTTCGGCCCCTGGAGGTCGGCGAGGATGCCGATGGGACGGCCGACCTTCGTCTCGATCTCGCGAATCATCGCCACCAGCGCATGCAGGCGCGGGTGATCGGTGTGACTCATGTTGATGCGGAAGACATCGGCACCGGCGGTGTAGAGCTTCTCGATCGTTTGCGGATCCGAGGAGGAGGGTCCGAGTGTCGCAAGAATCTTGACCCGCCTGTCACGCTTCATTGTCCGCCTGTCCCCCCTTGCACGGGCTCGGTGAGCTGAACCGTCCAGCTCGTCTGCTCGCCCGTGTCGATTTCGAAGAATCCGGTTCGCTCGAAGCCGCGCGCGACGCAGTCATCGATGCCCCGGATGGTGAATTCCTTCTCGCGGGTGCACATGAAGGCGCGGCCGCCCCATTCCCCGAACTGATCGTAATCCACCGCATAGATATAATAGAAACGTGACACGAGCGAGCCCGCCACCAACGTTTCACAGGAATTTGCCGGCAGGTTCCACCAGCCCTCGGTGACCCAGTCGGCCTCCTCGCGATAGCCGATGGCGACGCCGACCTGGCTTTCGGTCTTGTTGCACAGACGAAGCTCGGCCTGGGCCGGTTGCGCGGTGAGAAGGCCAAGGGCGACAAGGGCAAGCGCTGCCGCGCCGCAGGATGCAAGACCCCGCCCGATCGTTCCGACTGCCGTGGTTCGCCGCTGCCTCTCGGCTTTTTGCATCATTCGATTTCTCGTGCCACGACTTTGCGCGTCATCTTATGGCTGACCGGCTTCCGCCTTGTCAATGATGACGGCCCTGAAGTCATTGACGTTGGTATAGGTCGGTCCAGGTCTCAGCAGATCGCCGAGTCGCTCGAAGAAGCCGGTGCTGTCGTTTCTCTCCAGAAATGCGGCGGCATCATGACCTGACCTTGCGGCGCGCGCGAGAGTCGTCTCGTCGACAAGCGCGCCGGCCGGATCATCTGCCGAACCGGTGCCGCCATCCGTGCCGTCGGTATCGCCGGCCACCGCGGCGATGCCGGGCGCCCCGTCCAGCGCCAGGGCGAGGGCAAGGGCATACTCCTGATTGGGGCCGCCATGCCCGTCGCCGCGAATGGTCACGGTGAGCTCGCCGCCCGACAGCAGCACGGCGCGGCGGCCGGCTGCCGCGAGCTCGCGGGCCATGCGGGCATGGTCGCCCGCCACCTCGCGCGCCTCGCCCTCCAGACTGTCGCCGAGCAGCACCGGCTCGAAGCCGCGGGCGCGGGCGATGTCGGCAGCGCGCTCCAGCGACAGGGCGGGGCGGGCGACGATCTGAAAGCGGGTGCCGGAAAACAGCGGGTCGCCGGGCTTCGGTGTCTCGTTGGCCGGATCGAGAAGCGCCCGGTGGACGTTTTCGGGCGCATCCGGCGCATAGCGGGCGACCAGCGCGCGGGCATCGGCCAGTGTCGTCGGATCGGGCACGGTCGGGCCGGAGGCGATGGCGATGGGCTCGTCGCGCGGCACGTCGGAGACGGCGAGGGTCGTCATCGGCACGCCGTCAGGCCGGGCGGCGGCAAGGCGGCCGCCCTTGATGCGGGAGAGATGCCGGCGGACGGTGTTGATCTGCTCGATGGTGGCGCCGGAGCGCAGCAGCGCGCGGGTCAGCGCCTGCTTGTCGGCAAGCGTCAGGCCGTCGACCGGGGCGATCCAGTTGGCCGAGCCGCCGCCGGACAGCAGCACGACGATATGATCGCCGGGACGGGCCTGGGCGGCGAGTTCGAGCGTGCGGCGGGTGGCATCGAGGCCGGCCCGGTCGGGCACCGGGTGGCCTGCCTCGATCAGCTCGATCAGTTCCGTCGTCCGCCCATAGCCGTGGCGGGTGACGCCGAGGCCGACGAGCCGGTCGGGACCGAGGCCATGGGTCTCGCGATAGTGGCGTTCGGCGACCTGCATCATCGCGCCGGCCGCCTTGCCGGCGCCGAGCAGCACGATGCGGCCGCCGTCGGCCGGGGCGGGCAGGTGCGGCGGCAGGCAGGTCTCGGCGCGGGCGGCGTCGACGGCGGCGGCAAACAGCTCCTGCAGCAGGGCGCGTCTGGCGGGGATGTCGGTCATTCGGCCTCGCGGGTCGTGGGTTGGATGGGAGCGGCGGCCGGGGCGACCGGGACGGGCGCGGCGCGCGGACGGGCGATGTAGATGCCGGCAAGGATGACGGCGCCGCCGAGGGCCTGGGCCAGGCCGATGCTTTCGGCGAGGAAGAGATAGCCCATGGCGGCGGCGGCGACCGCTTCGAGGAAGATCACCAGCGCGGAAAAGCCGGCCGACAGGGTGCCGAGGGCAAAGGCCAGCAGGCCCTGGCCGAGCGCGTGGCTGAAGACGCCGAGCGCGACCAGCATGGCGATGCCCATCAGCGAAGCGGGGAGGATCGTCTCTTCCAGCAGCAGGGCGACGACGAAGAGCACGGCGGCGGTGACGAGCGAGCTGCGATAGACCAGGAGGCCGGGGGTCATGCCGGTGCTGCCGCGCCGGGCGAAGCGCATGGCGATGAAGTAGCTGCCGAAGAACACCGAGGTGGCGAGGCCGTAGAGATCGCCGACGAGGCGCTCCGGCGCGAAGGCGAAGCTGCTGCCGACGAGCAGGGCGGCGCCGAGGAGGCAGGCGGCAAGGCCAAGGGCCATGGCGCGGGTCACCGGCTCCTTGAGCAGGGCGCCGGAGGCCAGCATCACCCAGAGCGGGGCGAGGGTCGCCAGCAGCGTCGCATTGGCGGCGGTGGTGTTCATGATCGCCAGGTGCCAGAAGAACAGGTCGCCGGCAAAGAGCACGCCGGCAGCGAGCGTCGCTTTGTTCCAGCGCGGGGCGGCGGTGCCTGCGGGCCGCTCGATCCGCGCCCAGACGGCGAGCAGCGGCAGGGCGAGGGCGGCACGCCAGAAGGCGCTGGCGAAGGGGCCGACATCCGCGAAACGCACGAAGACCGGCGACACGCCCATGGCGATCGCCCCGGCGAGCAGCGCGAGGAAGGCGGCAAGGAGGCGCTGGTCGGGAGCGGCGGCGAGCGGGGCGGGGGCGGTGGTCATTGTGCCTTGCGGTCTTTCGGGGAAGCGTTCGGATGGTCCGGGCAAACGGGCCTGGCGAAGATTAGGCATCCGTTGCCGGCCTGTCTCGCCGGAAATCGCTGATAGCTCTTATCGCGAGCAGAGGCGAGAATGCGGTTGAAAGCGGACGCCGGATATGGTGCACAGCGGGGCCGCAATCCCGCAAACGGAACCGAGATGGCCGAGACGCTTTTCGCTGCCCCGAAATCCCCCGACGAGACGCCGTTCGAAAAGCTCGAGGGCGACCGCTCGCGCGGGCTGCTGCTGCTGTGCGACCATGCCAGCAACGCCCTGCCGGCGCGCTATGGCTCGCTCGGCCTGCCGGCATCGGAATTTTCGCGCCACATCGCCTATGACATCGGTGTGCGCGAGCTGACGCTGGGACTGGCGCAGGCCTTCGGCGCGCCGGCATTGATGACCACCTATTCGCGGCTGCTGATCGACCCGAACCGCGGCGAGGACGATCCGACGCTGGTGATGCGCCTGTCGGACGGATCGGTGGTGCCCGGCAATGCCAGCCACGACGCGGCCGAGCGGGCGCACCGGCTCGCGACCTATCACCGGCCCTATCACGCGGCGATCACGGCGGAGATCGATGCGGCGATCGCGGACGGCCATCCGCCGGCGATCCTGTCGATCCACAGCTACACGCCGGTGTGGCGCGGCGTGCCGCGGCCCTGGCATGCGGGCATCCTGTGGGACCGCGATCCGCGTTTCGCGCTGCCGCTGCTTGACGCACTTCGCGCCGATGCCGATCTGGTGGTGGGCGACAACGAGCCCTATGACGGGGCCTTGAAGAACGACTGCATGTACCGGCATGGTACGGCGCGAGGCTTGGCGCATGCGCTGCTGGAGGTCCGCCAGGACTTGATCACCGATGCGGCCGGCATCGCGGCCTGGACGCGGCGGCTGGTGCCGCTGGTGGCAAAGATCCTGGCGGAGGTGCCGGACCTCAACACGATCCGCCACTACGGGTCGCGCTGCGACTGAGCCGGCAGAGCTGCGAGAGAGGGAGACGGACATGGCTGACATCGACGAGGCAACGCGCACGGAACTGGAGGCGGCGGCGTTCCGCCGGCTGGTCTCGCATCTGCGCAAGCGCACGGATGTGCAGAACATCGACATGATGAACCTTGCCGGCTTCTGCCGGAACTGCCTGTCCAACTGGTATCTGGACGCGGCAAACGAGAAGGGCGTGCCGCTCGACAAGGAGACCGCGCGCGAGATCGTCTACGGCATGCCCTATGCGCAGTGGAAGGATCTCTACCAGAACGAGGCGAGCGCCGAGCAGCAGGCCGCCTTCGAAAAGGCCCGCCCGCACGAGTGAGCGGGCGCCGCGCGCCCATGTGAATATCGTTCCGTCTTCGTTCCCCGGTCTTGCATCCGCCCGATTTTCCGCGCATGCAGATCGGCATCACGGGAGGCGCCCGCCTCCCGGCTCCGTTCCATCACCCCGATCCCGCGGGCCGTGCGGCCCGCATCCATGAAGGAGACGAGTACCCATGTCCGATCCAGGCGGCGTCGCCGGCGACCAGTTGCGTGCATTTGTCGAGCGCATCGAGCGTCTCGAGGAAGAGAAGAAGGTGATCTCCGACGACATCAAGGATGTCTATGCGGAAGCCAAGGGCACCGGCTTCGACGTCAAGATCCTGCGCAAGGTGATCTCGCTGCGCAAGAAGCAGCCGCACGAGCGCGAGGAGGAGGACGCGATCCTCGACCTCTACATGCATGCGCTCGGCATGAACGGCCCGGCCAACGACGCCTGACCGGCAGGTCCGTCCGAATGATGCCTCCCGGGTGCGCCCGGGAGGCCGTTGCGGGGCGCGCAGGCCGCGCCGTCGCGCCTCGGCTCGCCTCACGCCCCTGCGGCGCCCGCCCCGCCTGACCGGCGACGCGCAGCGTCGAGGTGGGAACTAGGTATAAATCACGAGTCATTTACCGCGAATCGCCTTATCCTGCCGTTAGGTTTTGACGGGGCTGCGTTCGCGCCGTACCCTGCGGGGCAAGGCAGGAACTGTGTCGCTGGAGTGGTGAATTCGAAATGCGCCCCGTTTCGGCGGCGTCCGCCGGGCTGCGCTCAAATTCGAAAACCACATCAGAAACATGCGCTTGCCGGCAGTTCTCGGGGATCTGGCGTCCGTCCGGAGACTGCCGTGAAACAGGACGCATTGCAGATTCCGGCGGCTGGTTAAGCTTGCCTTCACGGCCGCAGGCTAGGGTCGAGACCTGACCCAAAGGGGTCTCCAATGGCGGAATGCGGCGTCGCGCAAGGCGGAGGGAGCCTTTCCGGACGCCGGGCGGAGGGAGGACCGCATGCCGATCGCACGGATGTTCGCAGCGCTTTTGGGCGCCGCCGTTCTTCTTGTCTGGACGGTGACGGCCCAGGCCACAAGCGTGGCCCCCGCCGATGCGGCGGGGCATATCCTGCTGACCCAGGGCGGAGCGACGCGAGACCTGGCGATCGAGGAGATCGAGCGCCTGCCGATGGTCGAGATCGAGGGCCGCGCCAGTCCCGACGAGCCGATGACCACCTTTCAGGGGGTTCTCCTGTCCGATCTCGTCCGGATGATCGGCGCCGACGAGGCGAGCGGTCTGATCGTGCGCGCCTCCGACGGCTATTCGGCCGACATTCCGCGCGAGGACTGGGAGCGCTGGCCCATCGTCGTTGCGACGCGCGCCGGCCAGGAGCGGCTGACCGTACGCCGGCGCGGTCCGGCACGGATCATCTATCCCATCGTCCGCTATCCGGAACTGGACGCACGCGCCTATATCGACCGCAGCGTCTGGCTGATCGCCGAGATCGAATGGTGAACGGTCCAAGACGGATCCTTTCCCAACTCTCCCTGCTCCGCCCGGTGCATCCGTGGCTGATCGTGGCGGCCGTCGCCTGTGCCTGCGTGGTGGCGACGCTGGTGGCGCTGCGCGGCGTCGCGACGCTGAACCAGCCGGAGCCGGATGCCGGGCAGCATATGGTGCGCCACATGCGGTTCACCTTCGCCGAGGTGGCGCAGGTGGACGGCATCCTGCAGGCGCTGCGCGTCGACGCCGCATCACCGGAAGCGCGGCAGATCATTTCGACAGCGGCCGACCATCTGCATATCCGCTTCGAGGTTCTGGCCGGCCTCTCCCGGGGGCCGCTGGTCGAGCCCGATTCCAAGGTGGCACCGGTCGCCTGGGAACTGCTCGGCGGGCTGGACCGACTTGCCTCGGGCGAGACGCCCCTCGATGACGCCGCCCTTCTGCATCTGCGCGGCATCAGTGCCGATCTGGTGCGCCGCACCGGCGACTACATGCGCGGGGTGGAGGCGGATATCGACGAAGCGCTAAAGATCCGGGCGGAGAATTCCGCCGGCGCGTGGGTAGAGGTGATCGGCAGCGTCACCATGCTGCTCGTCCTGTCCTTCATCTCGCTGGCGCTGCAGTGGCGCAACCGGCGGATCGTTGCCGAACTGAGGCTCGCCAGCGGCCGCGACAGCCTGACGGGTCTTGCCAACCGGCGCGGCTTCGCCGAATGGGCGAGGGAGACGACCGCCGTCGGGCCGGTGCCGGCGCATGCCCTGCTCATCTTCGACCTCGATCTGTTCAAGGCGGTCAACGATCGTCACGGCCATCTGGCCGGCGATGCGCTGCTGAAGACGGCGGCCGACTGGCTGGTGGCGCATTTCGGGGATCGCGGCATCGTCGCGCGCTGGGGCGGCGACGAATTCGTGGTGACGCTGGCGCTCGGCCAGGACAGGCGCGACGATCTCGCCGCGCTGATCGGCGCGCGCATGGCGGAGCCGCCGACGCTGGTGTTCAAGGACGAAACGATCCCGCTGCGCTTCAGTTGCGGCATCGCGGTGTGGCCGGATCACGGGGCGACGATCGACGAGACGATGGTCGCGGCCGATGCCGCCCTCTATGAAGCGAAGGCGCGCGGGCGCGGCCGCCAGGTGTTCTACGAGGCGGGCATCTCGGATCGCCGCGACCGCGCCGAGGCCCTGCGCGCGTCGCTGCCGCAGGCGCTGGCGGCGGGCGAGCTGTTCCTGGAGTTCCAGCCGCAGATCCATCTCGGTCGCGGCACGGTGATCGGCGCCGAGGCGCTGGTGCGCTGGCGCGATGCGGCGACCGGCACGGTGATTCCGCCGGGGCTGTTCATTCCGACCCTGGAGGAAGGCGATCAGATCGTCGACCTCGACGGCTTTGTGATCGACGCGGCCTGCCGCGCCGCCGCCGCCTGGAACGCGCTGGGACGGCGGATCCGGGTGTCGGTCAACCTGTCGCCGCGCACCTTCCAGAGCCCCGGTCTGGCCGCGCAGGTGGCGGCGGCGCTGGCCCGCCACGGCCTCATGGTCCGGCAGTTGGAGATCGAGATCACCGAAGGGGTGCTGTTGATCGACGACGCGCAGGTCGCGGCCAATCTCGCCGACCTTGCCGAGCTCGGCGTCCGCCTGGCGCTCGACGATTTCGGCGCCGGCTATTCCAACATCGCCTATCTGATGCGGCTGAAGCCGGATGTCTTGAAGATCGACCGCTCCTTCGTGCTGGAGGGCGACGAACGCCTGCGCGCCAGCATCGTGCAGGGCATCCTGCAACTGGCCGAGACGCTCGGCGCCGAGACCCTGATCGAGGGCATCGAGACGCCAGAGCAGTTGCGCTTCGTCCGCGACACCGGCTGCCAGACCGTGCAGGGCTTCCTGTTCGCCCGGCCGATGGCGGCAAGCGGCATCCCGGCCTTCTGCGAGGAGATCGAGGCGCAGCACCGCCCGGTCAGGGAAACGCCGCTGCTGCAGCAGCGCTCCTGATCCGGCGCTTTCCTCTCTCTCTCTCTCTTCCGGGCCGAGAAACGCAAACGGCGCGCCCCCAGGGAGGCGCGCCGCGACTTGCGTGTCTGGATGAGCGGTGCTCAGAGCGCCTTGACGATGCCCTCGGTCATCTTCTTGGCGTCGCCGAACAGCATCATCGTCTTGTCCAGGAAGAACAGCTCGTTCTGGATGCCGGCATAGCCGGAGCCCATGCCGCGCTTGACGAAGAGCACCGTGCCGGCCTTGTCGACATCGAGGATCGGCATGCCGTAGATCGGCGAGGACGGGTCGTCGCGCGCCGCCGGGTTGGTGACGTCGTTGGCGCCGATGACATAGACGACGTCGGCCTGGGCGAACTCGGAGTTGATGTCCTCCAGCTCGAAGACCTCGTCATACGGCACGTTGGCCTCTGCCAGGAGCACGTTCATGTGGCCGGGCATGCGGCCCGCCACCGGGTGGATGGCGTATTTGACCTCGACGCCCTCCTCCTTGAGCGTGTCGGCGAGCTCGCGCAGGGCGTGCTGCGCCTGGGCCACCGCCATGCCGTAGCCCGGCACGATGATCACCTTGGCGGCGTTCTTCATGATGAAGGCCGCGTCCTCGGCCGAACCCTGCTTGACCGGACGGTCGTCCGCCCCGCCGCCGCCGGCCGCGGCGGTCTCGCCGCCGAAGCCGCCGAGAATGACGGAGATGAAGGAGCGGTTCATGCCCTTGCACATGATGTAGGACAGGATCGCGCCCGAGGAGCCGACCAGCGCGCCGACGACGATCAGCGCCATGTTGCCGAGCGTGAAGCCGATGCCGGCGGCCGCCCAGCCCGAATAGGAGTTGAGCATCGACACCACGACCGGCATGTCCGCGCCGCCGATCGGGATGATCATCAGGCCGCCGAAGACCAGCGACAGGACGACGATCATCCAGAACACGGTGTGGCTCTCGGTCGCCACGAAGACGGCGACCAGCACGACGATCAGGGCCGCCAGGCCGCCATTGATGACATGGCGCATGGGCAGCAGGATCGGCGCGCCGGACATGCGCCCGTCGAGCTTGGCGAAGGCGATGACCGAGCCGGTGAAGGTGATCGCGCCGATGGCGACGCCGAGCGACATCTCCACGAGGCTCGCCCCGTGGATGGTGCCGACCGTGCCGAGGCCGAAGGCCTGCGGCGCATAGAGCGCGCCGGCGGCGACCAGCACCGCGGCCATGCCGACCAGCGAGTGGAAGGCGGCGACGAGCTGCGGCATCGCCGTCATCGGCACGCGCCTGGCGATCACCGCGCCGATGCCGCCGCCGATGGCGAGGCCGGCAACGATCAGTGCCAGGCCGCTGAAGCCGGGTGCGGCGGTCAGCAGGGTCGTGACGATGGCAATCGCCATGCCGACCATGCCGAACAGGTTGCCCTGGCGCGAGGTCTCCGGGCTGGACAGCCCGCGCAGCGCCAGGATGAAGAGAACAGCCGAAATCACATAGAGGACGGCGGTGACATTGGCGGAAAGCATCGTGTCCGGCCCCCTATCTCTGCTTCTTCTTGTACATGGCGAGCATGCGCTGGGTGACCAGGAAGCCGCCGAAGATGTTGACGCTGGCCATGACCAGCGCCAGGAAGCCGAAGCCCCGGGCGTGAGCCGCGCCATCGGCGGCAAGGTCGACGCCCACGGCCAGCAGCGCGCCGACCACGATCACGCTCGAAATGGCGTTGGTGACCGACATCAGGGGCGTGTGCAGGGCCGGCGTCACCGACCAGACCACGTAGTAGCCGACGAAGATCGCCAGCACGAAGATGGTGAACTGGAAGACGAAGGGATCGATCGCCCCGCCGGTGAGGGCGGAGGCGGCATGGGCGAGCGAGTCGCTCGCCCCGCCGGCGATCTGGTCCGCATAGGCGCGGGCGGCATCGGCCGCCGCCTGTGCGGTCTCGGCCGCCTCGCGCGCGGCCTCGGCCGCGGCGCGGGCGCGCTCCAGCGTTTCGTTGGCGTTGAGTTCCGACATGGCGTCCCCCTTATCCGGCTGCCGGCGCGAAGGCCGGGTGCACCACCTTGCCGTCATGGGTGAGGGCGGTCGCCTTGACGAGCTCGTCCTCCCAGTTCACGGCAATGGCCTTCGCCTCCTTGTCGACCAGCGTTTCGGCGAAGGCGACCAGGTTCTTGGCATAGAGCGCCGAGGCGGAGGCGGCGATCCGGCCGGGTACGTTGAGATGACCGACGATGCGGACCTCGCCGACCTTCGCCACCTGGCCGGGCACCGCGCCCTCGACATTGCCGCCGCGCTCGACCGCGAGATCGACGATCACCGAGCCGGGCTTCATCGAGGCGACCATGTCCTTGCTGATCAGGCGCGGCGCGGGCCGGCCGGGGATCAGGGCGGTGGTGATGACGATGTCCTGCTTGGCGATATGCGAGGCGACCAGTTCGGCCTGCTTCTTCTTGTACTCGTCCGACATTTCCTTGGCGTAGCCGCCGGCCGTCTCCGCCTGGCGGAACTCGTCGTCCTCCACGGCGATGAACTTGGCGCCGAGCGATTCGACCTGCTCCTTGGCGGCCGGGCGCACGTCGGTGGCGCTGACCACGGCGCCGAGACGGCGGGCGGTGGCGATGGCCTGCAGACCGGCGACGCCGGCGCCCATGACGAAGACGCGGGCGGCGGGAACCGTGCCGGCGGCGGTCATCATCATCGGCATGGCGCGGTCATATTCGGCGGCGCCGTCGATGACGGCCTGATAGCCGGCAAGGTTGGCCTGCGAGGACAGCACGTCCATGACCTGGGCGCGGGTGATGCGCGGCATGAACTCCATGGCAAAGGCGGAGATGCCGGCCTCGGCCATCGCCTTGACCGCGTCGTCATGGCCGTAAGGGTCCATGGTGGCGATGACGACGGCGCCTTTCTTCATCAGCCCAAGCTCGGCCGCGCTGGGGCGGCGGACCTTGAGGATGAGGTCGGCGCCGTCGAGCGCCGCCTTCGCCGTCTTGGCGATGGTGGCGCCGGCGGCCTCGTAATCGGCATCGACGATGCGCGACGCCGTGCCGGCGCCGGCTTCCACAGCGACCGCGAAACCGAGCGAGACGAACCGCTTCACGGTGTCGGGCGTTGCGGCGACGCGCGTTTCTCCTGCCTCGCTCTCGCGGGGCACAGCGAGTTTCATCGGTTGTCTCCTCCCAGGATGCGGATGACTGCGACCGCGAGAATTGCGGTCAAGCGGCGGTGACGATCGCGATCAGGCTGGCGACGACGAACACCACGGCGGACGGGATCCAGCCCTTGGCGCCGCTGGCAAGACCGACGGCCGCCGCGACGAGGGTGGCGATCAGCGCGATCCAGCCGAAGAACGTGCCGGCGCTGCCGCCGAAGGTGAAGAGGATGAGGCACAGCATCACATTCAGGGCGGCGACGGTGCCGACCTTGGAAAAGTTGATGAAGCCGTTATAGGTGCGCTCGTGCTCTGCGTAGTCCATCGACGGAGCGTTGTTGTCTGCCATGGATCCCTCTTGTGGCCAGGGTGGTTGTTTGGCGTACTTATAGCAGACAGAAACCCTTGGGCAACGCGCAGTTTGCACCGCGGGACAAGCTGCGGGACGGGGGGCGCGCAGGGAGCGGAAAGCCGGTCGCGACCCGCCGGAGCGGATGCAGGACGGGCGGGGCGTCAGGAGGACGGGCGCGGGGCGAGGCCGACCCCTTGCAGCAGCGCCTGCTGGCGGGCGGCGACGGTGCTCTCCTCGAAATCCTCGATCTGCTCGTTGAACAGGCGGTAGAAGTTCAGCTCGGCCTTCAGATGCAGGAAGACGCCGCCGAGGCCAATCGCCGCACGGTCCATGAAGACGAATTCGCGCGGCACCGTCACCGGGCCTTTCTGCTTCAGCGCCTGATGGACGCGGAAGGCCTCGCGGCGGCCGTATTCGGCCGGCTTGATGCCGTCGGCGATGGAACGCACCCGGTCGCTCAAGAGCGGGCCGTAGATGAAGCGCGCCCAGATGTTGAGGATGTCGATCAGCTCGCGGCTGAGGCCGCGAAAGCCCCAGCGCTCATAGGCGGAGACGACGAGGTCGTCGTCGCCATGCAGCAACCCGCGATAGAGATCGACGACGCCCTGGACGAAGCCGGGCGGGAAGATGCGGATGCAGCCATAGTCGAGCAGGTTGATGCCGGCCGGCGCATCGCCGTCGGTGAAGACCGTGTAGTTGCCCAGATGCGGGTCGCCATGGATCAGGCCGTGATGGCTGAACGGGTGCCACCAGGCGCGGAACATGACTTCGGCGAGGCGGTTGCGGTCCTCCAGCGGATGGTCCTTGAAGCTCAGCAGCGGCCGGCCGTCGAGCCAGGACATGGTGAGCAGGCGCCCGGTCGACAGCTCCGCCCGCAGCCGCGGCACACGGATGCGCGGCTCGTCCGCGAAGATCTGCGCATAGGCGGCCATGTGGCGGGCCTCGCGCACATAGTCGAGCTCCTCGCGCACCCGGTCGCCGATCTCGCGGGCAATCTCGCTGGTGTCGATGGCCGGTCCCATGCGGCGATGGACGGAGAACAGCAGCGACAACTGGCGCAGGTCCGCCTCCACCGTGGAGGCCATGTCCGGATATTGCAGCTTGCAGGCAAGCTCCTCGCCGTCCTGCGCGCGGGCCCAGTGCACCTGGCCGAGCGAGGCGGCAGCCGCGGGCTCCCGCTCGAAGCTGGCGAAGCGCCCCTGCCAGTCGCGGCCGAGCTCCGCCGACATGCGCCGCTTGACGAAGGCCCAGCCCATCGGCGGGGCATCGGACTGAAGCTGCGCCAGTTCGGCGGCATATTCGGGCGGCACCGCATCGGGAATGGTGGAGATGAGCTGCGCCACCTTCATCAACGGACCCTTGAGCCCGCCGAGGGCGGCGGCAAGCTCGGCCGCCTGCTTCTCGTTGTCGATGGTGTAGCCGAAGACGCGCGCGCCGGCGATCTTCGCGGCGAGACCGCCCATGTTGGCGCCGACGCGGGCATAGCGTCCGACGCGGGCGGTCAAGCGGTTCTGCTCGCGGTCGCGGGGTGGCTGTGTGCTCATTCGTGCCTCGGCCTGTCGCGGAGCGGGATGCCCCGACCTGCTGCTACGTCCTGACAGATATAGGGGATCGATCCGGATCCGGCAGGGGCACTCACGCCGGGGGTCGGGAGGGCGCGAGGGAGGCGGCGAGGCTTTCCAGGGCGGCGGCGATGGCGTCGCGGTCGGCGGCAAGGCCCTTGTAGGCGGCCTGGGCGGCATCCAGCTCCAGCAATTGCCGGCGCAGGCCCTGCGCCAGCTCGCTCCCCTGCGGATGGCGCGCGAAGGCGGCGACCGGATCGTGATGGATGCGGATGGTGAAGAGGATGTCGCCGCTTTGCGGCAGGCGGCGCAGGGTCTGGCGCTCGACCCGCACATGCAGGCCGCCGGCCTCGTCGCGCGCCAGCCGGTGCGGATCGGTGCCGTCCGCGGCGATCCGCTTGGGGAACGGGCGGTGCAGCGCCGGGCCGGTATAGAGCGACC
This sequence comes from Stappia sp. TSB10GB4, assembly GCF_900185745.1. Classification (NCBI taxonomy): domain Bacteria; kingdom Pseudomonadati; phylum Pseudomonadota; class Alphaproteobacteria; order Hyphomicrobiales; family Stappiaceae; genus Stappia; species Stappia sp. TSB10GB4. The sequence goes on from NZ_FYAV01000028.1 coordinate 126,628, forward strand.
AGTTGAGCCGCCAGCTCGGCCGCTCGACGGGAAGATTGTCGAAGATGCGTGCGACCATCGGCCCCATGCGCCCGTCGTTGAAGCCGGGGACCGTCTCGTGGATCGCGGTCATCGGCTGGGCGAACTTATCCGTGAGCGACCAGGAGGAGGGAAAGCACAGCGCGCCGGCGGCAAGGCGGTAGCCTTGCGGCGAGGCGCGCATCAGGATCAGGTCCTCCTGCACCAGCCGGGCGGCGCGGGCGAGCGGGATGTCGCCCGGATCGGCAAGATCGATCACGCGCCCGGTGGGCAGGATGCGGATCGCCGTGCCCTCGCGGCGGTAGAGGTCCGGGAAACGGTTCGGCAGGTGGTTGCCGAGAAGATCGAGCACTTCCTGCTGGGCGCTTTCCGTTCCCTCTTCCGCGAGCAGGACGGGCGCCTCGCCGCCGCCGGCGAGCAGGCGCTCCTTCTCGTCGAGCTGTTCGGCGAGCCGGGCGTCGGGCTCGATCCAGTCGGCAAGGTCGAGCGGCTGCAAGCCGACGCTGAAGGGCCGGGCCGAGCCGTCATAGGGCGTGTGGGAAAAGGGGGTGTGGGAAACGGGCGGGCCGGCGGGGGAGGGCCTGTCGCCTCCCTCGCCCGTGGTCGTGCTCATGCGTCGAGCCGCTCCAGCTCGTCGATGAAGCCGGCGATCACCGACAGGCCCTTGCGCCAGAAGGCGGGGTCGGTGGCATCCAGCCCGAACGGGGCGAGCAGCTCCGAATGGTGCCTGGTGCCGCCGGCCGACAGCATGGCGAAATACTTGTCCTGGAAGCCGGCCTCTGCATCCTCGTAGACCGCGTAGAGCGAGTTCACCAGGCAGTCGCCGAAGGCATAGGCATAGACATAGAAGGGCGAGTGGATGAAGTGCGGGATATAGGTCCAGTAGGTCTCGTAGCCCTCACTGAGGCGAATGGCCGGGCCAAGGCTCTCCGCCTGCACCGACATCCACAGATCGCACAGGTCGGCCGAGGTCAGCTCGCCCTCGCGCCGCGCCGTGTGGATCTTGCGCTCGAACGTGTAGAAGGCGATCTGGCGGACCACCGTGTTGATCATGTCCTCGACCTTGCCGGCCAGCAGGATCTTGCGCTTTTGCGGCGTCTCGGCCTGGCCGAGCAGCGCCTTGAAGGTCAGCATCTCGCCGAACACGCTGGCCGTTTCGGCGAGCGTCAGCGGCGTCGGCGCCATCAGGGCGCCGTTCGGCGCGGCCAGCACCTGGTGGACGCCGTGGCCGAGTTCATGGGCAAGCGTCATGACGTCGCGGGTGCGGCCCTGATAGTTGAGCAGCACGTAAGGGTGGGCGCTCGGGACGGTCGGATGGGCGAAGGCGCCCGGCGCCTTGCCGGCCCGCGCCGGGGCGTCGATCCAGCCCTTGTCGAAGAAGTCGCGGGCGATGTCCGCCATCTTCGGCGAGAAGCGGCCATAGGCGGCAAGCACGGTGTCGCGCGCCTCGTCCCAGGGGATGCGGCGGGTGTCGGCGGAGGGGAGCGGCGCGTTGCGGTCCCAGAAATCCAGCACGTCGCGGCCGAGCCAGCCGGCCTTCATCGCATAGTAGCGGTGGGAGAGGGACGGATAGGCCTCGCGCACCGCCTCGACCAGCGCGTCGACCACCTCGCGCTCGACCCGGTTGGCAAGGTGCCGGCTGTCGGCGATGTCGGCAAAGCCGCGCCAGCGGTCGGAGATTTCCTTGTCCTTGGCCAGCGTGTTGGTGATCAGCGTGAAGACCGGCAGGTTCTGGCGGAAGGTGGTGCTCAGCGCCTTCGCCGCCGTCTCGCGGCGCGCCGCATCGGCGTCCTGCAACAGGTTGAGGGTCGGCTCCAGCGATAGTTCGGTGCCCTCGACATCGAAGCGCAGGCCCGCCATGGTCTCGTCGAACAGCCGGTTCCAGGCGCCGGCGCCGGTCACCGACTTCTCGTGGAAGAGCTGCTCGATGCGGTCCTCGAGCTGGTAGGGCCGGGTCTTGCGGATGTCGTCGAGCCAGGGGCGGTAATGCGCCAGGTCCGGATCGCCGGCGGCCTCGTCGAGCACCGCGTCGTCGATGCGGTTGAGCTCCAGCGCGAAGAAGATCAGATGGGTGCTGGCGGTGGTCAGCTTCTCCTGCACGTCGCCATAGAACTTCTGGCGCACCGGATCGGTGGTGTTACCGGCATAGAACAGGCCGGCAAAGGAGGCGAGGCGGCCCATCAGGTCGTCGAGCGCCTCCATCTCGCGGATCGCGGCGGCGAGCTGCGCGCCGGAGCGGCGGGCGATCTCCTCCAGCCTGCCCTTGTAGCGCTCTTCGAAGGCGCTGGCATCGCGGGCCGCCCGCGCCAGATCGGTGGGGACCTGCGGCGCGTCGTGGCCGGGATAGAGGTCGGCAAGGTTCCACTCCGGCAGGGCGCCGAGCTCGCTCGCCGCGCTGCCGCCTTCCGCCGCCGAGCGGGCGATCCGTGCCTGTGTCCAGCCTGCCCTGTCGGTCATGACGTCTCCGCTCTCGTGTTCTGGTCTCGTGTTCTTGCGCGGGCGCTCGTGCCGCGCCTTCCTGTGTCTGGATATTGTGAATTGTCGGTGGAGGGCAACGCCTAAAGACCGGGCAGGCGAGGGGCCTTCGGCAAACGTGGACATTTTGTTTACCGGTGCGCGGCTACGGTGACCCGAATTGAGACAGTTCCGAAAGGCAGGCGCACGCATGATCCCGACAGGCGGACGCATCCTCATCGCCGACGACGATCCGGTGCAGCGGCGCCTGCTGGAAGAGGCGGTCAAGCGGTTCGGCTACCGCGCGCGCAGCGTCGAGAACGGCGCGGAAGCCGTGGCGCTGATGGCCTCGCCGGACGGCAACGACATAAATCTCGTCATTCTCGACCTGGTGATGCCGGAGCTCGACGGCATGGGCGTGATCGCGCGCTTGCGCGAGATGAAGAAGACCGTGCCGATCATCGTGCAGACGGCGCATGCCGGCATCGATGCGGCGGTCAACGCGATCCGCGCCGGGGCGCAGGACTTCGTGGTCAAGCCGGTGTCGCCGGAGCGGCTGGAAGTGGCGATCCGCACCTTCATGCGCATGTCGGCGCTGGAGGGCGAGATCACCCGCATCCATAAGCAGGCGAGCGGCACCTTCTCCTTCGACGACATCGTCACCCGTTCGGAGGCGATGGAACGGGTGATCCGGGTTGGGCGGCGGGCGGCGACCTCGCATATTCCGGTGCTGATCGAGGGCGAATCGGGCGTCGGCAAGGAGCTGATCGCCCGCGCCATTCAAGGCTCCAGCGAGCGGCGGGCGAAGCCCTTCATCACCGTCAATTGCGGCGCGATCCCCGAGCACTTGGTCGAATCGATCCTGTTCGGCCACGAGAAGGGGGCGTTCACCGGGGCGGTCGACAAGCATATCGGCAAGTTCCAGGAAGCCCATGGCGGCACGCTGTTCCTCGACGAGGTCGGCGAATTGTCGCTCGACATCCAGGTCAAGCTGCTGCGCGCACTGCAGGAGGGTGAGATCGACCCGATCGGCGCCAGGCGGCCGGTGAAGGTCGACTTCCGGCTGATCTCGGCGACCAACCGGCGGCTGATCGACCTGGTCAAGGACGGCCAGTTCCGCGAGGACCTCTACTACCGGCTCAACGTCTTCCCGCTGTGGCTGCCGCCGCTGCGCGACCGGCGCGAGGACATTCCCGACCTGGTGCGGCACTTCCTGGCGCGGTTCGCGGCCGAGGAGGGGCGGCCGCAGATCGCGACCGTGGCGCCCGCCGCCATCGCCATGCTGCAGGCCTATGACTGGCCGGGCAACATCCGCCAGCTCGAGAACGCGGTGTTCCGCGCCGTGGTGCTGTGCGAGGGCGATCACCTCAGCCCGGACGATTTTCCGCAGGTGCAGGCGAGCGTCGGCAGCGCGGCGACGGCCGTGCGGATGTCGGCGGCCCGCCCAGTGGAGACGGATCGCGACACTGTGACGGCGCAGGCGAGCGAGACAGCGCCCGCGGCGATGCCGGTGCCGGAGACGGCCGGCGTTGCCCTTGCCGATGGCGGGAGCGGACCGGCGGCGCCGTTCGGCTTCGTGCGCTCGCTCGACGATCATGGTCATGTGCGCAAGCTGGAAGAGGTGGAGGCGGAGATGATCCGCACCGCCATCGACCACTATGGCGGGCGGATGACCGAGGTCGCGCGCAGGTTGTCGATCGGCCGGTCCACCCTTTATCGCAAGTTGAAGGACTATGGCCTCGATGCAACAGGCGATGCCGAGGCGGCCGAGTAGCGGCTCCCATGACGCAACGTGACTTGCATTGCCGGAACCCAGCCGGCTTGCTGGGGTTTCATACAAGAGAATCACCTTGGCGCGGGCCGGTTTGCCCGTGCCGGACAACCGGATGAGCTTCATGGACCGCAGCCTTCGTTTTCGCCCGGCCCGCATCGCCGCCGCCACCTTCGCCGGCCTGATGCTGACGAGCGCGCTGCCGGCGCTGGCGACAACGGGTTCGATCACGGGTGCCGACACTGCGGCCGCCGTCGCGACGCCGCTGCCCCAGCCGCTGCCCGAGCCGGCGCTGGCCACCCTGCTGCAAACGGGGGCGGGGCTTGCCGACAGCGACGGGGCGCTGCCGTTCATGAGCGCCGAGCGGCGCCGGCAGCTCGTCGAGTTCTACGCCGCGCGCGGCCATGAATTGCTGTGGATCGCCGACGGCGTGCCGACGCTGGAGGCGCGGCGGCTGGTGGCCCGTCTGGCCCAGGCCGAGCGCGACGGGCTGCGGCGGGCGGACTATGCCCTGCCGGGCGATCTGGCGCGCTCCGCCGGGAGGATGGACGAGGAACGGGCGGCGCGGTTCGAGGTGCTGCTGTCGGCGGCGGCGCTCGCCTATGCCGAACATGCGCAGGCCGGCCGTATCGCGCCGTCGTCGCTGTCGCGGAACGTGACGCTGGAGCCGCAGCGCCCGGATGCGCAAGGCGTGCTGGCGGCGCTGGCCGCCGCCACCGACGCGGCGACGACGCTCGACGGCTACAATCCGCCGCAGCCTGGCTTTGCGGCGCTGCGCGAGAAACTGGCCGAGATCCGCGCACAGGACCGGCAGGAGACGCCGCCACTGGTGCCGGAGGGCGCGGCGCTGAAGGAAGGCATGAGCGATCCGCGCGTTGCCGTGCTGCGCGCCCGGCTCGGCATGGAGCCGGCGGGTGAGGCGGAACTGTTCGACGCGCGGGTGAAGGACGCGGTGGTCGCCTTCCAGAGCGAGAACGGGCTGCAGGCTGACGGGGTCGTCGGCAGCCGGACCCTGCTGGCGCTGAACGCCGCCGCCGAGGACGGCATGACCGTCTCCGATATCCTCGCCAACATGGAGCGCTGGCGCTGGATGCCGCGCGACATGGGCGCCTTCCACATCTTCGTCAACATTCCGGAATTCTCGGCGCGGCTGTTCCGCGACGGGGCGCAGGTCTACGAGACCCGCGTCGTGGTCGGCAAGCCGTCGAACCAGACGCCGGTGTTCTCCGACGTGATGGACCACGTCATCGTCAATCCCTACTGGAACGTGCCCTATTCGATCGCCTCGGAAGAACTGCTGCCGTCGATCCTGTCGGATGCGAGCTACCTGCCGCGGCGCAATTACGAGGTGCTGGCCGGGGGCCGCGTCGTCGATCCGGCCTCGGTCGACTGGTCGGGCGTCAACCTCAACCAGGTGCGCATCCGCCAGCGGCCGGGCGATGGCAACGCGCTCGGGCAGATCAAGTTCATGTTCCCCAACCGGCACGCGGTCTATCTGCACGACACGCCGTCGAAGAGCCTGTTTGCCCGCTCTGCCCGCGCCTTCTCGCATGGCTGCGTGCGGGTGCAGGACCCGTTTGCCTTCGCCGACGCCCTGCTGCAACTCGACACGCAATGGACGGCGGCGCGGCTGAAGTCGATGATCGGCGGCGAGGAGAAGCGGGCCGACCTGACCCGGCCGGTGCCGGTGCACCTTGCCTATTTCACCGCCTTTGTCGACGAGAACGGCAAGCTGCAGCGCCGCCCCGATATCTATGGACATAATGCCGCGCTGACCAAGGCGCTGGAGATCGAGGGCTGGGAGGACTGGCAGCGCTTCGCCGTCGCTCCCCCGGTCAAGCGCGCCCGGCCGCCGGCGGCGCCGGTGGCGGAGGCCCCGAAAAAGCAGAAGGTGGTCGATCTCGCGGCCGAGCGGCAGCGCATGTTCGACCGCCGCCAGCGGGCCAGCTCCGACTACTGAGGCGCGCGCAAGCGCTCCCCTAGTCGCCCGAATCCGAAGTTCGTCACATGTCTCGGCATGCTCTGAACGAACTTCAGATTCAAAAGGGTGACTAGCAAGTCTATGTTTCTATTGTGGTTTTCGAATTTGAAATACGCTCACCGGCACGCTGCCAAAAATGAGGCGTATTTCAAATTCACCACACTAGGGCGAGCCCCATGCCCCGCCGGCCCGTCGGTTGCGCCGGCGGCGCGCCCGGTATCGATCTCCAGAACGCCGCGTGCGGGGGGGGCAAGCGGCCCCTGGCGGAGCCTCGACCGGGTCTTGACGGGGGGAGCTAGCTGGGCGAAAACCCGGGTTGTCAGCATTTTTTCCGGGATTGATGCGCATTTGCCACGATTTGCGCTCATTTCGGAATACGGTAAAGGCTTCTTAACTTCGGTCCCTTACATCAGTCCGACGGGGGGCGATGTTCGGCTGAACCGCCGGCAAACAAGCGAGACTGACATTGCTCGAGGCATGGTTTTCCCGGCTGCGATATCGCGCGTTGCCCGTATTGGCGCTTGCCGCATTCGCCGTGGCACTGCTGTCGCCGATGTCGCTGTCTCCGGCATCCGCCGAGACGCGGACCCTGAAGCTCTACAACACCCATACGCATGAGCGGGTTTCGATCACCTTCAAGCGGAACGGCCGCTATGTGTCGGAAGGCCTGCGCGAGCTGAACCGCTTCCTGCGCGACTGGCGGCGCAACGAAAGCACGCAGATGGATCCGCAGCTCTTCGATCTCATCTGGGAAGTGTATCAGCAGGCCGGCACCAGCGAAGCGATCCACGTTGTCTCCGCCTATCGCTCGCCGGCGACCAACAACATGCTGCGCGACCGCTCGCGCGGCGTCGCCAAGAGCAGCCAGCACACGCGCGGCAAGGCGATGGACTTCTTCATCCCCGGCGTCGACATCAACAGGCTGCGGGCGCTCGGCCTGCGCAAGGAGATCGGCGGCGTCGGCTTCTATCCCAGTTCCCGTACGCCGTTCGTCCATATGGACACGGGCTCGGTGCGGCACTGGCCGCGCATGACCCGCTCGCAGCTCGCCGGCGTGTTCCCGCGCGGCGACACCATTCACGTTCCCAGCGACGGCAAGAAGATGCCCGGCTATGCCGAGGCGCTGGCGCGGCATCAGCGCGGCGCCTCCAGCCGGCCGACCGCCGTGGCCAGCGTGTCGACGTCGCCGACCCGGCGCTCCGGCGATCTGGAAGAGCGCGGCATCGCCCGCCTGCCGGCCGGCGGCGCCCGCTCGAGCGGGCCCGGACTGTTCGCCCGCATCTTCGGCGGCGACGAGGACGAGGGCGAGGATGTCTCGACGCAGCCGACGCCGCCCGCACCGGTGCGCACGCAGGTCGCCAGTGCGCCG
>NZ_FYAV01000002.1:0-2460 GCF_900185745.1 Stappia sp. TSB10GB4
ACAGCTAATGGCCGTCTTCATTTCCATGCGGTGCACTTTATGCGGACACTTCCTACAGGTAGCGTTGACCCTAATTTTGGTCGTCGGGTACGCAATCGCCGCCAGTTAAATAGCTTGCAAAATACGTGGCCTTATGGTTACAGTATGCCCATCGCAGTTCGCTACACGCAGGACGCTTTTTCACGTTCTGGTTGGTTGTGGCCTGTTGATGCTAAAGGTGAGCCGCTTAAAGCTACCAGTTATATGGCTGTTGGTTTCTATGTGGCTAAATACGTTAACAAAAAGTCAGATATGGACCTTGCTGCTAAAGGTCTAGGAGCTAAAGAATGGAACAACTCACTAAAAACCAAGCTGTCGCTACTTCCCAAGAAGCTGTTCAGAATCAGAATGAGCCGCAACTTCGGGATGAAAATGCTCACAATGACAAATCTGTCCACGGAGTGCTTAATCCAACTTACCAAGCTGGGTTACGACGCGACGCCGTTCAACCAGATATTGAAGCAGAACGCAAAAAGAGAGATGAGATTGAGGCTGGGAAAAGTTACTGTAGCCGACGTTTTGGCGGCGCAACCTGTGACGACAAATCTGCTCAAATTTATGCGCGCTTCGATAAAAATGATTGGCGTATCCAACCTGCAGAGTTTTATCGCTTCCATGACGCAGAAGTTAACACTTTCGGATATTTCTGATGAGTCGAAAAATTATCTTGATAAAGCAGGAATTACTACTGCTTGTTTACGAATTAAATCGAAGTGGACTGCTGGCGGAAAATGAGAAAATTCGACCTATCCTTGCGCAGCTCGAGAAGCTCTTACTTTGCGACCTTTCGCCATCAACTAACGATTCTGTCAAAAACTGACGCGTTGGATGAGGAGAAGTGGCTTAATATGCTTGGCACGTTCGTCAAGGACTGGTTTAGATATGAGTCACATTTTGTTCATGGTAGAGATTCTCTTGTTGACATTTTAAAAGAGCGTGGATTACTATCTGAGTCCGATGCTGTTCAACCACTAATAGGTAAGAAATCATGAGTCAAGTTACTGAACAATCCGTACGTTTCCAGACCGCTTTGGCCTCTATTAAGCTCATTCAGGCTTCTGCCGTTTTGGATTTAACCGAAGATGATTTCGATTTTCTGACGAGTAACAAAGTTTGGATTGCTACTGACCGCTCTCGTGCTCGTCGCTGCGTTGAGGCTTGCGTTTATGGTACGCTGGACTTTGTAGGATACCCTCGCTTTCCTGCTCCTGTTGAGTTTATTGCTGCCGTCATTGCTTATTATGTTCATCCCGTCAACATTCAAACGGCCTGTCTCATCATGGAAGGCGCTGAATTTACGGAAAACATTATTAATGGCGTCGAGCGTCCGGTTAAAGCCGCTGAATTGTTCGCGTTTACCTTGCGTGTACGCGCAGGAAACACTGACGTTCTTACTGACGCAGAAGAAAACGTGCGTCAAAAATTACGTGCAGAAGGAGTGATGTAATGTCTAAAGGTAAAAAACGTTCTGGCGCTCGCCCTGGTCGTCCGCAGCCGTTGCGAGGTACTAAAGGCAAGCGTAAAGGCGCTCGTCTTTGGTATGTAGGTGGTCAACAATTTTAATTGCAGGGGCTTCGGCCCCTTACTTGAGGATAAATTATGTCTAATATTCAAACTGGCGCCGAGCGTATGCCGCATGACCTTTCCCATCTTGGCTTCCTTGCTGGTCAGATTGGTCGTCTTATTACCATTTCAACTACTCCGGTTATCGCTGGCGACTCCTTCGAGATGGACGCCGTTGGCGCTCTCCGTCTTTCTCCATTGCGTCGTGGCCTTGCTATTGACTCTACTGTAGACATTTTTACTTTTTATGTCCCTCATCGTCACGTTTATGGTGAACAGTGGATTAAGTTCATGAAGGATGGTGTTAATGCCACTCCTCTCCCGACTGTTAACACTACTGGTTATATTGACCATGCCGCTTTTCTTGGCACGATTAACCCTGATACCAATAAAATCCTTAAGCATTTGTTTCAGGGTTATTTGAATATCTATAACAACTATTTTAAAGCGCCGTGGATGCCTGACCGTACCGAGGCTAACCCTAATGAGCTTAATCAAGATGATGCTCGTTATGGTTTCCGTTGCTGCCATCTCAAAAACATTTGGACTGCTCCGCTTCCTCCTGAGACTGAGCTTTCTCGCCAAATGACGACTTCTACCACATCTATTGACATTATGGGTCTGCAAGCTGCTTATGCTAATTTGCATACTGACCAAGAACGTGATTACTTCATGCAGCGTTACCATGATGTTATTTCTTCATTTGGAGGTAAAACCTCTTATGACGCTGACAACCGTCCTTTACTTGTCATGCGCTCTAATCTCTGGGCATCTGGCTATGATGTTGATGGAACTGACCAAACGTCGTTAGGCCAGTTTTCTGGTCGTGTTCAACAGACCTATAAACATTCTGTGTCG
>NZ_FYAV01000061.1:0-91002 GCF_900185745.1 Stappia sp. TSB10GB4
GCCGCCCAGCCGCGCGCCGCCATGCCGCAGCGCCCGGCCCAGCCGCAGGCCCAGCCGGTGATGCGTCCGGCCCCGGCGCGCCCGGCCGCCCAGGGTGCCGCCGGCCAGCTTGATCTGACCGGTCGCCCGGCGCCGCAGCCGCGCAACCTGTCGGAAGAGGACCAGTTGGAGATCCCGGCGTTCCTGCGCCGTCAGGCCACCTGACGGCGAGGCTCGCGACACTCCCTCAACGGGCGATCCGGCTCCTCACCGGATCGCCCGCCCTCGTGCGCGCATCAGAATTTTCTTAGATATTTCAATGCTCTCTTTTTCTGTAAAACGTTACATATCGTAACAAAGCTTTATTTCTGATCCCTCACCACAACCCGTATGGTCACCCTGCGATTGACGGGGTTCGCGAATCGCGCGTGGCCTTCCGGCAGCCGGTCCTTCGGCGGTTTCGGGGCCAATCGGCCTCGCCATCGCGGACGCGTTTCAGGGTCCCGCAGTTTCAGGATCTCGCAGACAGGGCGATCTGGTGATGAAGGTATCTTCCGACCGGCAGACGACACTGGCCGGTTCCGTCTCTCTGCAGGGAATCGGCGTTCACTCCGGCAACCGGGCGGAGGTGACGCTGCATCCGGCGGATCCCGGCACGGGCATCGTCTTCACCAACCGCAATCCGCAGACCGGCGCCGAGATCGAGTTTCCGGCGCATTGGCGCGCCGTCTCCGCCACCGCCCTTTGCACCGTCCTCGGCGATCCGGCCACCGGCGGGGTCTCGACGGTCGAGCATTTGATGGCGGCGCTGCGCGGTCTTGGCGTCGACAATGCCATCGTCGAGATGGACGGACCCGAGATGCCGATCATGGACGGCAGCTCCGATGCGTTCGTCGAGGCGATCGACTCGGTCGGGCTTCGCCGGCTGACGGCCGTGCGCCGCTACATCCGCGTCAAGAAGGCCGTTCGCGTCGACCAGGGCAGCGCCTGGTGCGAGCTGCGCCCGCATGAGGGCTGCCGCTTCGACGTGACCATCGATTTCGATGCCGAGGTGATCGGCCGCCAGTCGATGGTGCTGGACCTGACGCCGGGCAACTTCCGCACCGAGCTGTCGCGCGCCCGCACCTTCGGATCGGTGCAGGACGTGAAGAAGCTGTGGTCGATGGGCTTTGCCCTCGGCTCGTCGCTGGACAATTCCGTGGCGATCTCCGACGGCAAGGTGATGAACCCGGAAGGCACCCGCTGGCGCGACGAGTTCGTGCGCCACAAGATGCTGGACGCGGTCGGCGACCTGGCCTTGGCCGGCCTGCCGTTCCTGGGGCTCTATCGCTCCTACAAGGGCGGCCACCGGATGAACTATGCCATCCTGGTCGAGCTGTTCGAGAATGCCGGCAAGGACGCCTTCGAGATCGTCGAGGGCACGTTCGAGCGGCCGGTGATGGCGCCGGTCCTGGAAATGCCGATGCTGGCGATGGCGCAGGGCGCCTCCTGAGCGATCCTGGGCGAGCGGGCCGCGTCGGCATGGCGAAAACGACATCGCCGAAAACGACAGGCCACAAAAAAGCGACAAATGTCCCTCACATGGCGTGACGTGGTCGGGTGTTTTCCGTTAGAACACGCGCAGATCGGACCCGAGGGCGCGCCATCACGGTGCCCCCGCCGGTCACTCCGGATTGTCCGGGCGGGCCGAACAGGTCCGAGTTCGAGGAGTGAGTTGACGTGATGGTGGCAGTGTCGAGTTCCAAGGCGAGGGAAACCGTGTCCAGCGGTCTGCGCAAGGCCCGGATCGCCTCTGTCGCCCTGCTTGCGATCACCCTTGCCGCCTGTTCCTCGACCAAGGACGACGACGACTTCTCCACCAACGACACGCCGCCGGAAGTGCTGTTCAACGAGGGCCTGTCGCTGCGCAACGAGGGGCGCCTGTCGGATGCCCGGCTGAAGTTCCAGGAAGTCGACAAGCTCCATCCCTATTCCGAGTATTCCCGCAAGGCGCTGATCAACCTTGCCTTCCTGAACTACTCGTCCGGCAAGTATCCGGAGGCGATCACCGCCGCCAAGCGCTTCACGACGCTCTATCCGGGCAGCGAGGACAGCGCCTACGCGCTCTACATCATCGGCCAGTCCTACCACAAGCAGATCCCGGACGTGACGCGCGACCAGGAGATGACGCAGCGGGCGCTTGCCGCCTATGGCGAGCTCATCCAGCGCTTCCCGGACTCCGAATATGCCAGCGACGCCGCCGCCAAGGTGCGGGCGGCCCAGGATCAACTCGCCGGCAAGGAAATGGAAGTCGGCCGCTACTATCTGAAGCGCAAGCACCAGATCGCCGCGATCAACCGCTTCAAGGTGGTGGTCACCAACTACCAGACGACCCGCCATATCGAGGAGGCACTGTTCCGCCTCACCGAGAGCTATTATGCGCTCGGCGTCGTCAACGAGGCGCAGACCGCGGCCGCCGTGCTCGGCCACAACTATCCCGACAGCCAGTGGTACAAGGACGCCTTCAGCCTGCTGAAGACCGGCGGCTATTCCCCGAGCGAGGATTCGGGAAGCTGGATCAGCCGCGCGTTCAAGGGCATCTCGCTCTAATCACCCGACTCTGAAGTTCGTCACATGTCTCGGCATGCTCTGAACGAACTTCAGATTCAAAGGGTGACCAGAGCATATTCCGTTCAGATCGAACCGATCTGAATGACGAGAATATGCTCCAGGTATTGAATCTGGAGCGATTTCTTATCGATCAGGTGACTCCACCTGATCGGAAATCGCTCTAGCAAATCTATGTTTCTAGTGTGGTTTTCCAATTTGAAATACGCTCACCGGCACGCTGCAAAAATGAGGCGTATTTCAAATTCACCACACTAGCATCCACGTCGGTAATGGCTTGCCGCTGCGTGGCCAGTTTGGCATTGCGGGGGCGGGGCACCACCAGCTACACCTGATGCGGTTTCCCGTGCGCGTCGCCGCACATGTCCAGTCCGGCCCGGTCACCCGCTCGCATGCTCGCTGCGCTTGCCATTCGAGATATCGTCCTGATCGACCGGCTCGATCTCACCTTCGGTACCGGCATGTCGGTGCTGACCGGCGAGACGGGCGCGGGCAAATCCATCCTGCTCGATGCCCTGAGCCTTGCCCTTGGCGGGCGCGGCGATGCCGGCCTGGTGCGCCACGGCCAGGCGCAGGGCCAGGTGACGGCCGCCTTCGACGTGCCGATGGCGCATCCGGTGCGCGCGATGCTGCGCGAGAACGATCTTGAGGCCGATGGCGACGTCATCCTGCGCCGGGTGCAGGCGGAAGACGGCCGCAGCCGCGCCTTCATCAACGACGCGCCGGTGAGCGTTGCCCTGCTGCGGCAGGCGGGCGGGCTGCTGGTCGAGATCCACGGACAGAACGAGGCGCGGGCCTATACCGATCCGGCGGAGCACCGCCGGCTGCTGGATTCCTTCGGCGGCTGCGAGGCGGAGTGCGCGGCGGTCGCCAGCGCCCATGCGGCGATGCGCAAGGCGGCGCGCGCGCTGGCCGAGCAGGAGGAGCGGATCGCGGCGGCGCGGCGCGAGGCCGACTACCTGCGCGCCTCCGCCGAGGAGCTGTCGAAGCTTGCGCCGGTCGCCGGCGAGGAAACCGAGCTTGCCGATCGCCGCCAGTCGATGATGCAGGTGGAGAAGATCGCAGGCGATCTCGGCGACTCCTTCGACCTGCTGAACGGCACGGCCTCGCCCATTACCGAGATCGCCGCGCTGTGGCGGCGGCTGGAGCGCAAGGCCGAGCAGGCGCCCGGCCTCTTGTCCGGGCCGGTCGGTTTCCTCGCCGAGGCGCTGGACCGGCTGGAGGATGCGCGTGCGGGCCTGGAAGCCGCGGTGCGCGAGACGGAGTTCGATCCGCGCGCGCTGGAGGCGACCGAGGAGCGGCTGTTCGCCTTACGCGGGGCGGCGCGCAAGTTCCAGGTGCAGGTCGACGACCTTCCGGCCCTGCGCGAGCGGTTCGAGGCCGATCTTGCCGCGCTCGATGCCGGCGAGGAGGCGCTGGCCGGCCTGGCCGCCGCGGCCGAGGCGGCGCGCGCCGACTATGACGCGAAGGCGGCGGCCCTGAGCGAGCGGCGGCGGGCGGCGGCCAAGTCGCTGGAAGAGGCCGTTTCCCGCGAGTTGCCGGACCTGAAGCTGGAGCGGGCGCGCTTCCTCGTCAACCTGGAGAGCGACCCGGACGCCCGATCCCGCGAGGGCATCGACACGGCCGAATTCTGGGTGCAGACCAACCCGGGCACGCGGCCGGGGCCGATGATGAAAGTCGCTTCCGGCGGCGAGCTGTCGCGCTTCCTGCTGGCGCTGAAAGTGTCGCTGGCCGACAAGGGCTCGGCGCCGACGCTGGTCTTCGACGAGATCGACACGGGCGTCGGCGGCGCGGTGGCGGAGGCCATCGGCAGTCGGCTGGCGCGGCTTGCCGGCAAGGTGCAGGTGCTGACCGTCACCCATGCGCCGCAAGTGGCGGCGAAGGCGGGCGGGCACTTCCTGATTCTCAAGGAAGATGCCGGTAAGGACCGGGTGGCGACCAGGGTGCGGCGGATCGATGTCGATCACCGGCGCGAGGAGATCGCGCGGATGCTGGCCGGCGCCACGATCACCGACGAGGCCCGCGCGGCGGCCGACCGGCTGCTGGCCGACGCGCCGCGCGCTTAAGCGGCCGAACCAAGGCTGGAAAAGCGCGCCGCCGCCCTTTGCCTTGCCCGATCCCGGCGCCATACTTCCTGTCGCGAGCCGGGCGGCGAACGTCCGGTCCCGAGCCGCACGATCCGATGCCAGCAAGATGCGATCCCCCATGTCCGACAACGATCTTTCGTCCCGCGCCGTCGAAGACCTGACCCTGGAAGAGGCCGCGCTGGAGCTGGAACGGCTGGCGCAGGAGATCGCGGTTCACGACCGGCGCTATCACGGCGAGGACGCGCCGGTCATTTCCGATGCCGACTATGACGCGCTGAAGCGGCGCAACGACGAAATCGAAAAGCGGTTCCCGGACCTTGTGCGCTCCGACAGCCCGTCGCTGCGCGTCGGATCTGCACCGGCCGAAGGCTTCGGCAAGGTCACCCATGCGATCCCGATGCTGTCGCTGGACAATGCCTTTGCCGACGAGGACGTGCGCGACTTCTTCGGCCGCATCCGCCGCTTCCTGAAGCTCGATCCGCTGATGGGGGCGATTGCGGTGACGGCCGAGCCGAAGATCGACGGGCTGTCGCTGTCGCTGCGCTACGAGAAGCGGCGGCTGGTCAGCGCGGCAACGCGCGGCGACGGCACGGTCGGCGAGAACGTGACGCAGAACGCCCTGACCATCGAGGACATCCCCCAGCGCCTGCCGGATACTGCGCCCGACATCGTCGAGGTGCGCGGCGAGGTCTATATGCGCCACGAGGACTTCCGTTCGCTGAACGCGCGGATGGAGACGCAGGGCGGCAAGGTCTTCGCCAATCCGCGCAATGCGGCGGCGGGCTCCCTGCGCCAGCTCAATCCGGAGGTGACGAAGGCGCGGCCGCTGCGCTTTTTCGCCTATGCCTGGGGCGAGATGAGCGAGGTGCCGCGCGCCACCCAATACGAGATGGTGCAACTGCTCGGCGAGTGGGGCTTTTCGATCAACGACCGCATGGTCCGCTGCGAGAGCGTCGAGGAGATCCTTGCGGCCTATCACGGCATCGAGGAAGAGCGGGCGCTGCTCGGCTACGACATCGACGGCATGGTCTACAAGGTCGACCGGCTCGACCTGCAGGCCCGCCTCGGCTTCGTCTCGCGCGCCCCCCGCTGGGCCATCGCCCACAAGTTCCCGGCCGAGAAGGCCTTCACCGTGCTGCGCGGCATCGAGATCCAGGTCGGGCGCACCGGCGCGCTGACCCCGGTCGCCAAGCTGGAGCCGGTGACGGTGGGCGGCGTCGTCATCTCCAACGCGACGCTGCACAATGAGGACTATATCAAGGGCATCGGCCAGACCGGCGAGCCGATCCGCGGCGGCAAGGATATCCGGGTCGGCGACACGGTGCAGATCCAGCGCGCCGGCGACGTCATTCCGCAGATCGTCGATGTCGATCTCGACAAGCGACCCGCGGATGCCGAGCCCTTCGCCTTCCCGACCACATGCCCGGCCTGCGGCAGCCACGCGGTGCGCGACGTCAATGCCTCGAGCGGACGGATCGATGCCGTGCGCCGCTGCACCGGCGGGCTGATCTGTCCGGCGCAGGCCAAGGAAAAGCTGAAGCATTTCGTCTCGCGCCACGCGCTCGACATCGAGGGGCTGGGCGACAAGCAGGTGGAGTTCTTCTTCGACCTGGCGATGGAGGAGGGGGGTATCCGCCAGCCGGCCGACATCTTCACGCTGGCGGAACGGGATGCGGCCTCGCCGCTGATCAAGCTGAAGAACCGCGACGGCTGGGGCGAGACGAGCGCTGCCAACCTCTTCGCCGCCATCGACGCACGTCGCGAGATGCCGCTCAACCGGGTGATCTTCGCGCTCGGCATCCGCCATGTCGGCGAGGGCAATGCCAAGCTGCTGGCCCGCCACTATCTCGACTGGGAGAGCTTCGGCGCGGCGATGCAGGCGGCGGCGGACCCGGCGTCCGATGCCTTCGCCGAGCTGATGGCCATCGACGGCATCGGCGAGACCGTGGCCCGGGCGGTGGTCGAGTTCTTCGCCGAGAACCACAACCGCGAGGCGCTCGACGCGCTGCTGGCGCAGATCCGGCCGCAGGCGATGGAGCGGGTGGAGGCGAGCGCCAGCCCGGTCGCCGGCAAGACGCTGGTCTTCACCGGCACGCTGGAGAAGATGAGCCGCGACGAGGCCAAGGCGCGCGCCGAGGCGATGGGGGCGAAAGTCTCCGGTTCGGTGTCGAAGAAGACCGATCTGGTGATCGCCGGGCCCGGTGCCGGCTCCAAGCTGAAGAAAGCCGAGGAGCTAGGTATCGACGTCATCGACGAGGATGCCTGGATCGAGATGGCGGGGGGCTGACGGGCGGTTTCGCGGGCGGTCGGACGCCTTCCGTGGGCTCGGCCCTGCCAAGTGGCGGCAAACTTGCTATATTGGTCCAAACAGCGAACAGATTCGCGAAGACGCTCCGCGAGCCAACCCATCGAGCCCGAGATCCGACAGTCAATGCCCGATTCCCAAGGCGACCACCTTTCCGCCCTGCAGCGGAGCGCCACTCCCTCCGGCAGCGGCATTGCCGCGCGCGCGCGGGCAGCGCTCGGGCCGCGGCCGCCTGAGCCCGGCTCCTATCTCGACGGGCTGAACCCGGAGCAGCGCGAGGCGGTGGAAGCGCTGGACGGGCCCGTGCTGGTGCTGGCGGGGGCGGGAACCGGCAAGACCCGCGTCCTGACCACGCGCATCGGCCATATCCTGGCGACGCGGCGGGCCTTCCCGAGCCAAATCCTGGCGGTGACCTTCACCAACAAGGCCGCTCGCGAGATGAAGGAGCGGATCGAGCGGCTGATCGGCGAGAGCGCGGAAGGGATGCCGTGGCTCGGCACCTTCCACTCGATCTGCGTCAAGATCCTGCGCCGGCATGCCGAACTGATCGGCCTGAAATCCGGTTTCTCGATCCTCGATACCGACGACCAGATCCGCCTGATCAAGCAGATCATCCAGGCCGAGGGGCTGGACGACAAGCGCTGGACGGCGCGGGCCTTCGCCAGCCAGCTCGATGGCTGGAAGAACCGCGGCCTGACGCCCGACCAGGTGCCGGAGGGCGAGGCGCGCTCCTTCGGCAACGGCAAGGGCCGGGCGCTTTACGAGCAGTATCAGGAGCGGCTGTCGATCCTCAATGCCGCCGATTTCGGCGACCTGCTGCTGCATGTCATCACGCTGTTCCGCAACAATCCGGACGTGCTGGCCGAGTATCAGGCCCGCTTCCGCTTCATGCTGGTGGACGAGTATCAGGACACCAACATCGCGCAGTACCTGTTCCTGCGGCTGCTGGCGCAGGGCAACCGCAACATCTGCTGCGTCGGCGACGACGACCAGTCGATCTATGGCTGGCGCGGGGCCGAGGTCGACAACATCCTGCGGTTCGAGCACGACTTCCCCGGTGCCAAGGTGATCCGGCTGGAGCGCAATTACCGCTCGACCAGCCATATCCTGGCCGCCGCCTCGCATCTGATCGCCCATAACGAGGGGCGCCTGGGCAAGACGCTGTTCACCGACGTCGTCGACCCGGACGGCGAGGAAGTGCGCGTCAGCGTCGCCGCCGCCTGGGACTCCGAGGAAGAGGCCCGCGCCATCGGCGACGAGATCGAGGCGCTGCAATCCAAGGGGCACAGCCTTGAGAGCATGGCGATCCTGGTGCGCGCGTCGTTCCAGATGCGCGAGTTCGAGGACCGGTTCGTCACGCTCGGCGTCAACTACCGGGTGGTCGGCGGCCCGCGCTTCTACGAGCGCATGGAGATCCGCGACGCGATGGCCTATTTCCGCTGCGTCGTGCAGCCGGCCGACGATCTCGCCTTCGAGCGCATCGTCAATACGCCGAAGCGCGGTCTCGGCGAGGCCAGCCTGAAGCTGGTCCATGCCTATGCGCGGGCGAACCGCATCCCGCTCATGCAGGCGGCCTCGGACCTGTGCCAGACCGAGGAACTGAAGCCGAAGGCGCGCACGACGCTGCGCATGCTGCTGGCCGATTTCGACCGCTGGCGCGACCTGGTGCCGGCCATGTCGCATACGGAGCTGGCCGAGATCATCCTCGACGAGAGCGGCTATACCGAGATGTGGCGCAATGATCGCTCGGCAGAGGCGCCGGGCCGGCTCGACAACCTGAAGGAGCTCGTCCGCTCGATGGACGAGTTCGAATCGCTCGCCGGCTTCCTGGAGCATGTCGCGCTGGTGATGGACCGGGACGCGGGCGGCAGCAACGAGGCGGTGTCGATCATGACGCTGCATTCGGCCAAAGGGCTGGAATTCGATACGGTGTTCCTGCCCGGCTGGGAGGAAGGGCTGTTTCCGCACCAGCGCGCGCTCGACGAGAGCGGCCGCGCCGGGCTGGAGGAAGAGCGCCGGCTCGCCTATGTCGGCATCACGAGGGCGCGGCGGCGGGCGAAGATCTGGTTCGCCTCCAACCGGCGCATCCACGGCATGTGGCAGAGCTCGATCCCCTCGCGCTTCCTCGACGAATTGCCGGCCGATCATGTCGAGGTGGTGGAGCAGTCCAGCAATTACGGCGGCTATGGCGGCGGGGGATACGGCGCCAGCCGCTTCGACACGCGCGATCCCTTCAAGTCGAGCTATTCGACGCCGGGCTGGCAGCGGGCGCAGCGTTCGCAAGCGCAGGGCGGCGCTGGTGGTGGCGGGTTCGCCGGGCGGATGGGGTCGACCAGTGGCCGGCAGTCGGGCAGGCAGTCGGGCGGGCCGCGGATGATCGAGGGCGAGCTGGTCGCCAAGTCGGTGTCCGACACGCCTTCGGCATTCGCGATGGGCGAGCGGGTGTTCCACCTCAAGTTCGGCTATGGCGAGATCGTCGGCATCGAGGGCAACAAGCTGACCGTGCAGTTCGACAAGGCGGGCCGCAAGAAGGTGCTCGACAGTTTCGTCGAGAGGCACTGAGCGGCGCTCGTTTCGCTATCCGGTGCGAATGCGATTGATGCGGCCCGCTTGCGGGCGCTATAGGGCGGGCGCCGTTTCCTGTCTCCGGAGAGATCATGTCCACCATCCGTGTCCGCATCACCGCCCTCGAGATCGAGGCGAAGCGCATCTACGAGCTGCTGTCGCGCGACTTCGAGGATGACGGCAACCCGGTGACGGTGTTCGAGGCCTCGGCGGACGGGCGCGAGTGGACGGCCGAGATCTTGCTGTTCGACATGAACGCGAGCGAGGCCGCCGATCTGGTCAAGGACCGGCTGGGCGCGGATGCCTTCGCCGCGCCGGTCGAGGCGGTCGAGCTGGAAGATATCAATTGGGTGGAGAAGAGCCTTGAAGGCCTGTCGCCGGTGCAGGCGGGCCGCTTCTTCATCCACGGCTCGCATGACCGGGCGAAGCGCCCGCTCGCCGGCATTTCCATCGAGATCGAGGCAGCGCTCGCCTTCGGCACCGGCCATCACGGGACGACCGCGGGCTGCCTGATCGAGATCGACCGGCTGCTGACCCGCCGTTCCTATGCGCGGATGCTGGACCTTGGTACGGGCACGGGCGTTCTGGCGATCGCCATGGCGCGGCTGTCCCGCCGGCCGGTGCTGGCGACGGACATCGACCCGGTGGCGACCGTCACGGCGCGCGACAACGCGGTCCACAATCTTGCCGGTACGCTGGTGCGCACGGCGACGGCGGCTGGCGTCGACAGCCGCATCTTCGCGCAAGCCGGCCCCTTCGACCTGGTGGTGGCGAACATCCTCGCCCGACCCCTGATGCGCATGGCCGCCGGTCTGTCGGCGCGCATGACCCGCTCGGCGACGCTGGTCCTGTCCGGCCTGCGCGAGGAGGACGGACCGCGCATCCTCTTCGCCTATGGCACGCAAGGGTTCCACCTGGTGCGCCGGCAGAACCGTGATGGCTGGCTGACGCTGACGCTGGTGCGCGGTCGCCACGAGGGCTGAAACCGCGGAAACAGCCTGCCCCAAAAGGAACGGGCCCGGCGGAGGAACCGCCGAGCCCGTTTCTGTCCAGTCAGCGACCGCCGTATCAGAACGCGGAGGTCAGCGAGCTGTTGCGCTCCAGCTCCGCCCGGTCGTAGCCGTAGGCGGCGAGCGTGGCGTCGTCGAGCGACAGAAGGTAGCCGTTGACATAGCGGCGAGCCTGACGCTCACGGGCGGCGATCATCGAGTCGAGCGCCTTGCGGAACACGCTCTTGGAAGAGCTGCGCGATACGCTCGAGATGGCGGTGGTGGTCGTGGTGGCAATGGCCATGATCTTAAGTCTCCAGTTCGAGGTCTCTGTCTAGAGCTTCCTCCCTCAAACTCTCGAGACAGAGTATGGGGATCGCCGGCGCATGAGAAAAGGTCGATAAGTGCATGGCTGCGCTGCGATTGCTGCATGTGCGAATGCGTGATTTTGCAATGCGGTGCAGCACATGCCGAATTCCGTGGCGCTCCGGTGCCCGCCGGGTGTGCAAAAGCCGCCGCGACTCCTGTGCAATGCCCTTTCGCGACGGCTGCATTGGCGCTAGCGTCGTCGCATGTTCCAGTCCTTCGATAATGTCATCGACCCGTCCGTCGGTTCCGCGCGTTGCGCGGCGCTGCGGCGCGAGCTGGCCCGCAGGGGCCTCGACGGTTTCCTCATTCCGCGCGCCGACGCGCATCAGGGCGAATATGTGCCGCCCAGCGACGCGCGGCTTTTCTGGCTGACCGGCTTTGCCGGATCCGCGGGAATGGCGGTGGTGCTGGCGGATGCGGCGGCGATCTTCGTCGACGGGCGCTACACGATCCAGGTGCGCGAGCAGGTCGACACCACCGTGTTCCGGCCGATGCACCTGATCGAGACGCCGCCGTCCGAGTGGCTGGCCGAGACGCTACAACCGGGCCAGAAGCTCGGTTACGATCCGATGCTGCACACGGTCAATGGCGTCAAGCGGCTGGCCGAGGCCTGCGCCCGGGCCGGGGCGGAACTCGTCGCGGTCGAGGGCAACCCGCTTGATGCGGTGTGGGAGGACCGGCCGCAGCCGCCGCTCGGCCAGGTGCGGGTGCATCCGCTGGATTTCGCCGGCGAGGCGGCCGAGGAGAAGATCGCCCGCATGGCCGCCGAGGTGCGCCGCGCCGGCGGCGATGCCTTCGTCCTGACCCAGCCAGACTCGATCGCCTGGCTGTTCAACATCCGCGGCAGCGACGTGTCGCACACGCCGCTGCCGCTGTCCTTCGCCATTCTGCCGCGCGAAGGGCGCCCGCAGATCTTCATCGACGCCCGCAAGCTCACCAATGCCTCGCGCGACCATCTGGAGGCGCTGGCCGACATTGCCGAGCCGGGCGGGCTGACGGATGCGCTGAGCGCGCTTGGAGCTGCGGGCGCGACGGTGCTGGTCGATCCCGACTGGGCGGGCGATGCGCTGGCGAGCGCGGTGCTTGCCGCCGGCGGCACGGTGAAGCACGGCGCGGATCCGGTGACCAAGGCCAAGGCGGTGAAGAACGCGGCCGAGATCGCCGGGGCGCGGGCCGCACATCTGCGCGACGGGGCAGCGTTCGCCCGGTTCCTGTGCTGGCTCGACGGGGCGGCGGCGGCCGGCGGGCTCGACGAGATCGCGGTTGCCGAGCGGCTGGAGGCGTTCCGGGCCGAGACCGGCAAGCTGAAGGAAATCTGCTTCGACAGCATTTCCGCGGCCGGTCCCAATGCCGCGATCTGCCACTATCGGGTCGATCGGGGCAGCAACCTGCCGATCCCGGCAAACAGCCTGTTCCTGATCGATTCCGGCGCCCAGTATGAGGACGGCACCACCGACATCACCCGCACCATTGCCGTCGGCGCGGTGTCGCAGGAGCACAAGCGCCATTTCACGCTGGTGCTGAAGGGCCATATCGCGATTGCCACGGCGCGTTTTCCCGTTGGCACCAGCGGGGCGCAGATCGACGCGCTCGCCCGTATCGCCCTGTGGAAGGCCGGGCTCGACTTCGATCACGGCACAGGGCATGGGGTCGGCTCCTATCTCTCCGTGCATGAGGGGCCGCAGCGCATCGCCAAGACCGGCCATGCGCCGCTGGAGCCGGGGATGATCGTCTCCAACGAGCCGGGCTACTATCGCGACGGCAGCCACGGCATCCGCATCGAGAACCTGGAACTGGTGACGCCGGCGACGGCCATCGAAGGCGGCGAGCGGCCGATGCTCGGCTTCGAGACGCTGACGCTGGCGCCGATCGACCGGCGGGCGGTGGTTGTGGAGATGCTGAGCGCCGAGGAGCGGGCCTGGGTCGACGCCTATCACGCGCGCGTCCTGCGCGAGATCGGGCCGCTCGTCGACGAGGCGACGCGGGCGTGGCTGGAGCGGGCGACGGCGCCGTTATAAAGGGGGCCGCTGAAACGGGTGGGGGAGCGCCGCTCAGCGGTGCTCCTCGACCTGGTTGCTGATCAGTTCGGCATTGAAGAAGCGCAGCGCCCGCACATGGCTGGCATGGCCGACGACTTTCGTCGGATCGGCCCGGTCGACCACCGGCAGCCGGCTCGCGCCGCTGTCGTCGAAGAGCTGCAGGGCGGTTTCCAGCGTGTCGTCGAGCGTCAGGCTGGGGCCGTCCGTCTGCGGGTCGTGGGTTTGCGGCTCGGCGTCCCGCGGCAGCCGCTCGACGAAGTCGGAGACCTGGACGATGCGCACCACCCAGCGATGCGCGCCCTCGTGGAGCATCACGCCGCGCATTTCCAACTGCCAGTGGAAGAAAGAGCGGCCGTGCACCGCCTGGGTCAGGCCGGTGGCGATGGAGACGGCGACCAGCAGCGCGATGGACAGCGCATAGCCGCCGGTCAGTTCGAACACGATCATGGTGGTGGAAAAGGGGGCGCCGAGCACCGCGGCCGCAACGGCGCCCATGCCAAGGATGGCATAGAGCCCGTGCGAGGAGGCGAACTCGGGGAATGCCGCCGCCGCGATGAGGCCGAAGGCGCCGCCGGTCATCGCCCCAAGATAGAGCGTCGGCGAGAAGATACCGCCGCCAAACCGTGAGGCCAGGGTGATGGAGGTTGCCGCCGTCTTTGCGACCAGCAGCGCCAGCATCGTCATCAGCGGCAGTTCCTGGCGCAGCGCAAGGTCTGTCGCCTCGTAGCCGACGCCGAGTACGCCGGGGAAGACGATGCCGATGGCCCCCACCGCCAGCCCGCCGATCACCGGGCGCAGCCACAGCGGCATGGCGATGTTGCGCGCCACCCAGTCGGTGCCGATCAGCGAGAACTGGAAGATCACCGCCACGGCGGCGCAGGTCAGGCCGAGCAGGGCGAAGGCCGGCATCTCCAGCATCGAGGTGATCTGGTATTCGGGGATCGAAAAGGCGGCGACATCGCCGAACCACAGGCGCGACAGCAGCGTGCCGAGCACCGAGGCGATGACGATCGGCACGAAGGCGGACATGGCATAATGGCCGAGAATGACCTCGTGAGCGAAGAGCACACCGGCGATCGGCGCGTTGAACGAGGCGGAGACCGCGCTGGCGACGCCGCAAGCGAGCAGAATGCGGCGGGCGGCGTCGGGCAGGCGGAAGGTCTGGCAGAGCGCGGTGCCGATGGTGGCGCCGAGATGCACCACAGGCCCTTCGCGGCCGGCGCTGGCGCCGCAGCCGAGAGAGACGGAGGTCAGGAACGCCGAGGAAATGCCCGGCCAGAACGGCAGGCCGCGCCCCCCTTGAGCCCGTGCCTCGATCACGTCCGGCACGCCGCCGGCGCGCTGCTTGGGCTGGATCGCCTGCAGGTAGAGGCCGACGAACAGGCCGCCGGTGGCCGGCGCCAGCAGGATCACCCACCAGGGGACGCCGGCGGCGGCGGTGATGACGGTTTCCTCCGCGGTGCCGAGCCACAGCCACTGGACGGCGCCGATGGCGACACGGAAGAGGATCGCGGCGATGGCCGTCAGCACGCCGATGACGATGGCCAGCAGCCAGACCAGCGGCAGGCGTGTTGAACGGAACAGCCGGAGGTTGGGCTTGATCCAACCGGCCGCCAGCACGGCAAGGCGTTGCAATTGCGTCAGCAGACCGGTCATCGCTCGTCCAGCCGTCCGCCGGGCCCGCAAGGGCCGAGGCGTTTCCCGTCAGCGCCTCTCGAGGGAGATCCGACGCCCGCAGCGCTCGGGCCGGCCGAGCACCGCGTGGCTCTCCCTCATCTCCTCAAGCCGCTCCAGCACATCCTGCGGCCAGGGTATCACCTTGCGCGCCTGAAGATCGACATGCAGCGATACCTGCTCGGACGTCGCCGAGAGGAACCCGTCGTCCGCATGATGGAGCTCCTGATAGAGATGCGCGCGCTTTGCATCGAAATCAACGAGTTGCACGGTGGCGCGGACCGGATCTCCCCCGTTCAGTTCGCGCAGGTAGCACAGATGCGTTTCGGCGGTGAAGAAAGAGGCGTCGCGCTCGCGCGCATAGTCCGGCCCAAGGCCGAGATGGATGAAGGCCTCGTCCAGGGCGGTGTCGAAGAGGACATTGTAATAGGCCATGTTGAGATGGCCGTTATAGTCGAGCCACTCGCTGCGGACCGTCTGGATCGAGCCGGTGAAGGGGGGCGGCGTGCGGGTCGGCTGTGACATGGCGCTTCTGGCTCCTTGCGATCGGCCGCGGCGTTCCTGTCGCGGGCGAAGCGGGCGGAAGTCTTTGGCCGCGATTGCCGTTTTTGCTAGTGTGCGCCAAACCTAGTCTGAGATCGGCAGGAAACGCAAATCGCGTAAGGCGCCCAGCCACGGGGCGGAGATGCCGGCGGTCGCTCGAGCGGGAGAGAGTAATGAGTCTTGCAAGCCTTCAGGCGGCGGTTCAGCGCAACGACGAGGGGATAGACCTGGCGCTGAAGATCCTGGCGCAACGCTTCGGCGATCGCTTCTCGACCTCCGCGGCGGTGCGCGAGCAGCACGGCCACACCACCACCTGGCTGCCGAATCAGGCGCCCGACGGGGTGGTCTTCTCCCGCTCGACCGAAGAGGTCGCCGATGTGGTGCAGGTCTGTGCGCAGCACAAGGTGCCGATCATTCCCTTCGGCACCGGCTCGTCGCTGGAGGGGCATGTCAACGCGCCGGCCGGCGGCATTTCCGTCGACGTGTCGCAGATGAACCGGGTGCTGCAGGTCAATGCGGAGGATCTCGACTGCGTGGTCGAGGCCGGCGTGACCCGCACCCAGCTCAACGACTATCTGCGCGACACGGGCCTGTTCTTTCCCATCGATCCGGGCGCGGATGCGAGCCTTGGCGGTATGGCGGCAACGCGCGCGTCCGGCACCAATGCGGTGCGCTACGGCACGATGAAGGACGTGGTGCTGGCGCTGACCGTGGTGACGGCGGATGGGCGCATCGTGCATACCGGTGGGCGGGCCAAGAAGACGGCGGCCGGCTACGATCTCACCCGGCTGATGGTCGGCTCGGAAGGCACGCTCGGCATCATCACCGAGGTGACGCTCCGCCTTTACGGCATTCCGGAAGCGGTGTCCGGCGGCGTCTGCCCCTTCCCGGATCTTGACTCTGCCTGCAACGCGGTGATCACCACCATCCAGTGCGGCCTGCCGGTGGCGCGGATCGAACTGCTCGACGCCAACCAGATCCGCGCCTGCAACGCCTATTCCAAGCTGGACCTGCAGGAGACGCCGACGCTGTTCGTGGAGTTCCACGGCACGGAAGCGGGCGTGCGTGAGCAGAGCGAGATCTTCGGCGAGATCGCCCGCGACAGCGGCGGGGGCGAGTTCGTCTGGGCCACCAAGGCCGAGGACCGCACGCGCCTGTGGGCGGCGCGGCACAATGCCTATTGGGCCGCGCTCGGCCTCCGGCCCGGCTGCAAGGGGGTGTCCACCGATGTCTGCGTGCCGATCTCGCGGCTGGCGGAATGCATCGGCGAGACGTACAGGGACGTCGAAGCCAACGGCCTGCTCGCGCCGCTGGTCGGCCATGTCGGCGACGGCAATTTCCACGTCCTGGTGCTGGTAGATGTCGACAATCCGCAGGAGATCGCCAAGACTGAAGCCTTCATCGAACGGCTCAACTGGCGTGCCATCGACATGGGCGGCACCTGCACCGGCGAGCATGGCGTCGGCCAGGGCAAGATGAAGTATCTGGCCCGCGAACATGGCGCGGGCCTCGACATGATGGCGGCGATCAAGAAGGCTCTCGATCCCGACAACATCCTCAATCCGGGCAAGATCGTAAGGCTGGACTGAGGCTTGCCGCGGATCGCGTGAACGGGAGACCAGGGCGCTGAATTCGATCTACATCACGATCGGCGTGGCCGTGATCGCGGTGCTGCTGGCAGCGCTGGTCGGGCCGTTCCTCATCGACTGGACGGCCTATCGCACCACGTTCGAGCGCTATGGCGAGCAGTTGCTCGGTCACCGCGTCGCGGTGATGGGCGAGGCGGAGATGCGCCTGCTGCCGACGCCGACCCTGACCTTCTCGGACGTGCGGGTCGGCGAGCCGGAAGACCCGCTGCTGGCGGTGCGCCGCTTCGAGATGCGCATCGAACTGCCGCCGCTGCTGAAGGGCGAGGTGCGGATCATCGACCTGACGATGGAGCGGCCGAGCCTGCGCCTGTCGATCGACGAGCAGGGGCGGCTCGACTGGTTCACCGCCCGCTCCCGCAACGGGTTGATTTCCGAGGTCGATCCGGACCTGGTGATGCTGGAGCAGGCCTCGATCCGCGACGGCGAACTGACGGTGATCGACGCGCGAAACGGGCAGAACCACAAGATCGAGAATATCGACCTGCTGGTCACCGCCCGCTCGATGCTGGGGCCGTTCAAGCTGGACGGCATGGCGAGCCTGAACGGCCAGCGGGCAACCGTCGTGCTGGCGACCGGCCGCCGCGATCCGGCCGGGGGCTTGCGCCTGCGCGCCGGAGTGACGCCGGTTTCCGTGCCTGTCGACCTGGTGATGGACGGCACGCTGACCCTGTCGGACAGCCGCCCGGGCTATGAGGGTGCCTACACGCTCGCCTCCGTGACGCCCGCCGAGGAGGCTCGGCAGGCCTGGCGCAGCGAGGGGCGGTTCGCCCTCGACATCGTCCGGCTGGCCCTGAGCGAGGCCAGTTTCCGCTACGGTCTCGAGGAACGGCCGGTGACGCTGGAGGGCGGGGCGGAGATCACGCTCGCCGAGCCCTATCGCTTCGACGTCAAGGCGACGGCCCGGCAGATCGACCTCGATCGCATTTCCGGCCGCGGGCCGACGGATCCGCTGGCGGCGGCGGAGACGGGAGCGACGCTGCTGGCGGCACTGCGCGGGCTGCCGCACCCGCCCCTCGACGGCCATGTCGAACTGTCCGTGCCCAGCTTCCTGTCCGGCGGCGGGCTGACCCAGGACGTGTTGCTCAAGGCGGATCGCCTGGCCAGCGGCTGGCGGATTGCCGAGCTTTCGGGGCGGATGCCCGGCCGGACCGAGTTCCTCGTGCGCGGCGATCTCGGCCTGCAGCCGGAGCCGGCGTTCCGGGGCAGCTTCGCGGCCTCGGTGGCGCAGCCGGTCGCCTTTGCCGACTGGTGGCGCAAGAACGGGGCAAGCGGGATCGCGGCGATGCCCTTTGCCCTGGAAAGCCGGCTCGACGCCGCGCCGGGCCATGTTGCGCTGACCGACCTGCTGTTCGAGATCGGCGAGGACAGCGGCCAGGGCGCGCTCTCCTGGTCGGCGCCGGAGGGCGGCACGCCGGTCTTCGAGGCGGATCTCGATGCCAAGCGCATCGACGGCAATCAGGTGGCCCAGCTTGCCCGTCTGTTCCTCGGCCGGGAGCAGGGACTGGCGGCCGGCATCGCCGGCACCGGCACCGAACTGGTGCTGCGCCTGTTCGCCGAACGGGTCGATTTCGGCACGCTGTCGGCCGCTGCAACGCGGCTGCGGGCGTCCTATCGCGACGACACGCTGGTGATCGACGAGGCGCAGGTCGCCGACCTGTCCGGCGCGCGCCTCGGCGCCAACGGGCGGATCGAGCGGCTGTCGACGGCGCCGTCGGGTGCGCTGGAACTGGATGTCGACGCCGAGCGGCTCGACGGCGTCGCGGCGCTGCTGCTGGCTCTGGCGCCGGACAATCGCGCGGTGCGGAGCTTCGCCGCCCGGCCGGGAGCCTTTGCGCCGGCGGATCTGAAGCTGAGCTTCGAGGGCGAGGCGAACCGCGGCGGCGCGGCGGCCGGTACGCTGGCGAGCCTTGTGGCGCGCGGCACGATCGGTGGTACCGCAATCGATGTGAACCTTGGTCTCGATGGCCGGCTCGACGACTGGCGCGCCGCGACGGTGGATTTCGAGGCGAGCTTTGCGGCGCCGGAGGCGGGCGACCTGCTGGAGCAAGTCGGTGCGACGTTGCTGCCGGTCGGCAGTCTCGGCGAGGCGCGGGTGGAGATCGGCGCGGCGGGGATTGCCGAGGACGGACTGGAGGGGCATGCCCGGCTCTATCTTGGCGAAGCGGTGCTGAGCGGGGTCGGCCGGCTCGCCCTGCCGGCGAGCGGGGATAGCCGCTATACGGCCGACCTTGCCGTGCGCGCGCCGGACCTGGTGCCCGTGGCGCTGTTGACCGGGCGGCTGCCCTCGCTCGATGCCTCGACCGCGGCCGTCGACCTGGCGGCGACGCTGGAGGGCGAGGGGGACAGGTTCACCCTGTCGGGCCTGTCCGGCGATGTCGCGGGCCTGCGGCTCGATGCGGATCTGCGCGTCGACCTGCGCCGCGCCATGGCCAGCCTCGACCCGCAGGTCAGAGGCACCATCTCCTTGTCGGAACTCGATATTTCCGAGCTCAGCGACCTGCTGCTCGGCTCCGACCAACTCGCAGCCTCCACCGGGGGCACGTGGTCGGAAGCGGCCTTCGGACCGCCGGTCGTCTCGGGCGTGGATTTGTCGCTCGACGTCACGGCGCGGCGGATGGGTCTGGCGCCGCTGCCGCCGGCCAGCGATGTCGCCGCGCGGCTGTCGCTGAAGGACGATGCGCTGTCGCTCGATGTCAGCAAGGCCGGCTTTGCCGGCGGAGGATTGACGGGCGCCTACACGCTGAAGCGCTCGGGCGGGCAGGCGGGGATGACCGCCTCGCTGCATCTCGACGGGGCGCGGCTGGAGGAACTGGTCTGGCGGCGCGCTGGGCGTCCGGTGGCGACGGGCGCGGCGAACATCAATCTCGACATCGAGGGCAGCGGCCGCTCGCTCGCCGGCATCGTCTCCAGCCTTTCGGGCGGGGGCACGCTTCGCGTCGAGAACGGGGAAATCCGCGGCCTCAACCCGGAGGCCTTCGCGCTGGTGATCCGCGCGGTGGATGCCGGGCTCGATCTCAACGACGCAGCGATCCGCACCGCCTTCGCCAGCCATCTCGACGCCGGCGTGCTGCCCTTCGCGGAACTGGAGGCGAGCGCCTCGATCGCGGGCGGGGTCGCGCGGATCAGCAATGCGCGGGTCGACAACCGCGAGGCACGGGTGTTCGGGAATGCCCAGATCGACCTCAAGGCCTTGAGCCTGCAGAGCGATTTCTCGCTGCGGGTCGATCCGGGCGAGGAGGCGGTGACCGGAGCGGAGGCGCAGGTGGGCCTCGTCTTCGCCGGGCCGCTGGCCGAGCCGCAGCGCACCATCGACATCGCCCCCTTCACCGCCTTCCTGACCCTGCGCGCCTTCGAACAGGAGGTGCGCCGGGTGGAGGAACTGCAGGCCGAGATCACCGAGCGCGACCGATTGATGCGGGAAATGCGGCGGCAGCGCGAGGAAAAGCGCCGGCAGGAGCGGCAGTTGCTGGACGAGGAGGCGCGCAAGGCGGACGAAGCCCGCAGGGCCGAGGAGGCGCGGAAAGCCGAAGAGGCGCGCAAGGCCGAAGAGGCTCGCAAGGCCGAGGAGGCGCGCAAGGCGAACGACGCCCGCAAGGCCGAGGAGGCGAGGAAAGCCGAGGAGGCAAGGAAAGCCGGGGCGGCCCGGAAAGCCGAGGAGGCGCGCAAGGCGGCGGAACGGGCCGCAGCCGAGCGGCGGCGGGGACAACAGGGCGGGCAGCCAGCAGCAGAGCCAACGCCGGCCGCGAGCTTCGGCGAGCGCATCCGGCGGGCATTGGACGATCCGGGAAGCACGGGAACGGCGGGTGCGGAACCGGGCAGGGGTCAGCCGATGCCGCTGCTGCCGCCGCTCGAACCCCCTGTTTTCATTGGCAGAACGCCGGACCAGTGAGTCAGGCCTTGGCCCGGCAATGGGCGAGGGCGGCAACCCGCAGGGCCGAGGACAAGGACGATGGCAGGTCGCCGCCGCCCACCGTCTCAATTTCGCGCGCATCATCGATGCGGGCGACCAGGGCAGGAAGGCTGATATTCCCGGCCTCGGCCATTTCCTCCAGCACCTCCCAGAACTCCGGCTCGAGCGCCAGACTGGTGCGGTGGCCGTGCAGGGTCAGGGAGCGCTTGGCGAGCATGGGCTAGCCGTTCTCTCCCTTGCCCGAACTGTCCCCGCCGGGCGTGTCCGCCGGAGAGAGCTCGCGGCGATGGCCCTCGACGTGGCGCGCGGCCGCCTCGGCAAGCGTGCGATCGCGGGTTTTCTCGGCTTTGGTGCGGCCGAACAGGCTGCGGTTGGCCGCTGCCTTCTCGTCCTTGTCGCGCCGCGCGCGCGCTTTTCGCGCCTGCCTCAGATTGACGATATCCCCGCTCATCATCCGTCCTTCGCGGTCGGAGCTGCTTGCGCGGTCCGGCCGATCCTCAGGTCTTCTTGCGAAAGGCGTCGAGCGAGACCACATCGGCGCCGCCCGGCTCGCCGGACTTGTCCTCTTTGGACACCGGCTTTTCGGGTTGATCAGAATTTTGCAAATTTTTGCTGTGAACTTGCGAAACCTTGTCCAATTTCGCGTCAACCGTCGTTTTCTCGACGCTGGCGAGCGTGGCCTCCGCCCGCTCCTGTTCGCGGGCCGCCTCGACCAGTTCCTCGGGGAGTTCCTCGGCCGTCTTGCCAGGCTCGAACTCGAGCGCGAACTGGACGGACGGGTCGAAGAAGCCCTTGATGGCGGAGAAGGGGACGAACAGCTTTTCGGGGATGCCGCCGAAGGAGAGGCCGACCTCGAAGGCGTGCTCGCCGATGGCAAGGTCCCAGAACTGATGCTGCAGGACGATGGTCATCTCCTTCGGATAGCGCTCATGCAGCCGCGAGGAGATGCGCACGCCCGGAGCGGTGGTGTCGAAGGCGATATAGAAATGATGCTCGCCCGGCAGGCCGACGCGGCCGACCTCGGAGAGGATCTTGCGGACGGCACCGCGCAGGGCGTCCTGAATGACGATATCGTAGCGGATCAGGTCTTCGGCCATCGCACTTAACTGAGCGTGAGAATCTGAAAGTGTGAATCAGGTCGCGCCCAACATGGCTTGCGCAGGGGAGAATGAAAAGCGCCGATCGGTGCTTGCACCGGCCTTTTGCCCCTTGCCCCGCTTTTTTTCGCGAGGGCGAGCCGCTGGACGCCGCCATCGCCGGCCTCAAGGCGCCGCCGCTTGCCCATGCGCGAGCCAGGCGGGGCGCGGGTCAGGCGGGCCGAGGCCAGGCGGAAATCGAGTGGAGGCTTCTGTTGCCAGGTGCCTCCGGACCCCGCCTGACGGGGCTAACCGCCAGGGCTTAAAGGACTACCGGCACCGCATTACGCGGCGACAGCGTTGTCCATAGCATAGTTGTCATTTGCAACTATTGAGACGGCCCGATAACGGCGGAACCATGCCGAGCAAAAGAACGACCTTTACACCCTCGTCGATCCTATTTCGCCCCCGCCGAAACCCGCCGACCAACAGATCGTGCGGCGGGCTTGGGTGGAGGCGCCGGGTACCGCCCCCGGGTCCGATAGGCTTATTCCGAAGTCCGTTTATCGCCATAGCCGGCTTGCGCCGGCACTCCGAATATAGGGGCAGGGAGGGCGGCTGAAAAGGGGCCTGCGCCAACTCGTCTGTCCCCTTGGAAAACTTGTCGTATGCGCTGGGGCGCGCGCGCCATCGCGGGCTTGTGAGGCGACGTCATTGGCAGGGGAGCCGGTACCTGCGCTAAAAAGCATCGACCCGGTCAAGGTGCGGGGCAGCGCGGAGGACAGGCAGATGACACGGAAGCGTTCGGGCGGCGTTTCGCGCAGGCGTGCGATGCTGGCGGCTGCCGCCGTGCTGCTTGCGACGGGAACGGCCAGTGCCGGCTGGTTCGGCCTCGGCGGCAGCAGCGATACCGGCCCCGTCTATACCGGCTTGGTCGAGGGTGTGGCCGTGGGCGGCTACGATCCTGTCGCCTATTTCACGCAAGGCCGCCCGGTAAAGGGGAGGGCCGAGATCGCGGCCGCGTATCGCGGCGCGACATGGCGCTTTGCCAGCGCGGCAAACCGCGAGACGTTCCTGGCCGAGCCGGAGAAATATGCTCCCGCCTATGGTGGTTACTGCGCCTGGGCGATCGCGCAGGGCAAGCTCTCCAAGGGCGACCCGAACAACTGGGACATCGTCGATGGCCGGCTCTACCTCAACTACAACGGCAATATCCAGGCGCGCTGGCGCAAGGACGCGGCCGGGTTCATCGGCAAGGCCGAGACCCATTGGCCGGGGCTCACCGCCGGGAACTGAACCCTGCCGACGCGCCGGCCGGTGGATTGCAGGGACGGGGGCGCCGGCGTGCTTGCCCTCGGCTTGCGGCCGGGCGACGATGGCGCGGAACAGAATCGGCAGGCGGACGGCAGCGTGCGGAACTATCACGAGCTGATGCAGCGCATCCTCGACGAGGGCGTGAAGAAGACCGACCGGACCGGCACGGGAACCCTCTCCGTGTTCGGCCACCAGATGCGCTTCGACCTTGCCGACGGCTTCCCGATGGTGACGACCAAGAAGCTGCACCTGAAGTCGATCATCCACGAATTGCTGTGGTTCCTGGCCGGCGACACCAATATCCGCTACCTCAACGACCACGGCGTGCGGATCTGGGACGAATGGGCCGACGAGACCGGCGATCTCGGCCCGGTCTATGGCTATCAGTGGCGCTCCTGGCCGGCGCCGGACGGCTCGTCCATCGACCAGATCGCCAAGCTGCTGGAGCAGATCCGCAAGACGCCGGACAGCCGCCGGCTGATCGTCTCGGCCTGGAACCCGGCGCTGGTCGACGAGATGGCGCTGCCGCCCTGCCACGCCTTGTTCCAGTTCTATGTCGCCGAGGGGCGGCTGTCCTGCCAGCTCTACCAGCGCTCGGCCGATGTCTTCCTCGGCGTGCCGTTCAACATCGCCTCCTATGCGCTGCTGACGATGATGGTGGCCAAGGTGACGGGCTACGCGCCGGGCGAGTTCATCCACACGTTCGGCGATGCGCATCTGTACCTGAACCACCTGGAGCAGGCGAAGGAGCAACTGTCGCGCGCGCCAAGGCCGCTGCCGCAGATGAAGATCAACGAGGCGGTGACCGACCTCTTCGCCTTCCGCTACGAGGACTTCGAGCTCACCGGCTACGACCCGCACCCGCATATCAAGGCGGCGGTCGCCGTCTGAGCGCAAGGCGCCGACGGGCGGGCCGCCTTGCGGCCCGCACCACTTTCGAAGGTCAGGACTTCAGCCGGTAACCGGTGCGGAAGATCCACCAGATCACCGCAAGGCAGAGCCCGAGGAACAGCAGCGTCATGGCGAGGCTGACGCCGACGCCGACATCGGCCTGTCCGTAGAAGCTCCAGCGGAAGCCGCTGATCAGATAGACCACCGGGTTGAACAGGGTCACCTTCTGCCAGAAGGGCGGCAGCATCGAGATCGAATAGAAGCTGCCGCCGAGAAAGGCGAGCGGCGTGATGATCAGCATCGGCACGAATTGCAGCTTCTCGAAATTGTCCGCCCAGATGCCGATGATGAAGCCGAGCAGCGAGAAGGTGACCGCCGTCAGCAGCAGGAACAGCAGCATCCAGCCCGGATGCTGGATCTCCAGCGGCACGAAGAGCGCGGCCGTCGCCAGGATGATCAGCCCGACGATGATCGCCTTCGTCGCCGCCGCCCCGACATAGGCGATGACGATCTCCAGATAGGAGACCGGGGCGGAGAGCACCTCGTAGATCGTGCCGGTGAAGCGCGGGAAATAGATGCCGAACGAGGCGTTCGACACGCTCTGGGTCAGCAGCGACAGCATGATCAGGCCGGGCACGATGAAGGCGCCGTAGCTGACGCCGTCGACCTCAGCGATGCGCGAGCCGATGGCCGCGCCGAAGACCACGAAATAGAGCGAGGTGGAGATGACCGGGGAGACGATGCTCTGGAACAGGGTGCGGCCGGTGCGGGCCATCTCGAACCTGTAGATCGCCTTGATGGCATGGATGTTCATGACGGCGTCCTCACCAGGTTGACGAAGATCTCCTCCAGCGAACTCTGCCGGGTCTGCAGGTCGCGGAAGCGGATGCCGGCGGCGTTGAGGTCCTGCAGCAGGGTGGTGATGCCGGTGCGCTCGCCCGTCGTGTCGTAGGTATAGATCAGCTCCTCCCCGCCCTCGGAGAGTTCGAGATTGTGCGCCGAAAGCCCGCCCGGCACGGCGGCGAGAGGGACGGCGAGGTGCAGGGCCAGTTGCTTGCGGCCGAGCTTGCGCATCAGTTCGGCCTTTTCCTCGACAAGGACGATCTCGCCCTTGTTGATGACGCCGACCCGGTCGGCCATCTCCTCCGCCTCCTCGATGTAATGGGTGGTGAGGATGATGGTGACGCCGGTGTCGCGCAATTCGCGGATCACCCGCCACATGTCGCGGCGCAGCTCCACATCGACGCCGGCGGTCGGCTCGTCGAGGAACAGCACGCGCGGCTCGTGGGCGAGCGCCTTGGCGATCAGCACGCGGCGCTTCATGCCGCCCGACAGGGTGACGAGCTTGCTGTCCTTCTTGTCCCACAAGGAGAGGTCGCGCAGCACCTTTTCCACGATCTCCGGGGCCTTGGGCTTGCCGAACAGGCCGCGGCTGAAGGAGACGGTCGCCCAGACCGACTCGAAGGCGTCGGTGGTGAGTTCCTGCGGCACGAGGCCGATCAGGGAGCGGGCGGCGCGGTAGTCGCGGACGATGTCGTTGCCATCCACCGTGACGGTGCCCGACGAGGCATTGACGATGCCGCAGACGATGCTGATGAGCGTCGTCTTGCCGGCGCCGTTGGGGCCGAGAAGGGCAAAGATCTCGCCCTTCTCGATCTCGAGCGACACGGTTTTCAGCGCCTGAAAGCCGGTGTCATAGGTCTTCGACAGATCGGAAATGGAAAGGATGGGTGCCATGAACAGGGCCGGATGAGAGAGGGAAAGGGAACGCGCGGGGCAATGCGGGCTCGACCGGCGTTGGGGAGGCCGTCTCGAACCGGGGTTGCGACCCATATAGGAACGATCGGGTGGTTCAACCAACCCGTGCGGGGAAAAAGATTGGGGCGGGGAGGCTCGCGGGGCCGCGCATCCCGATGCGCCAGGGCGCGCGCGCGGATCGGCTGACGGGAGAAGCCCGCGCGCCTTCCGGCGAATTTTCCGGCGATTTCAGAGAGAAGGAAGTGGTGGGTGCACGGGGATTCGAACCCAGGACCGGCTGATTAAGAGTCAGCTGCTCTACCAACTGAGCTATACACCCACAAGCCTTGCGGCCGTTCGGGACTGCCCTGCATGCGATCCTGATGATCAGGCTTTGCTGCAACAGCATCCCGCAGCGGAAAGCGTGTGTCGCCGACCGCTGTGAGACGGGTGTATACAGAGGCTTGCCGGGAGATGCAAGTTTCTTTTCGGCGGTCGTGGAACTGGCCGTTGAAACGGGGTGGGGAAGCGGCCTTTGGCGCGCAAAACCGCGGCTTTGCCCCTGGGGATATCTTTTGACCAGGGAGGGCGAGGGGGCGAACCTGGGCGCAGGCCGGCGGAACGGGGAGGGCGCGCCGACCTCGCGCGGGGTGATCGGCGGGCGCGCGGGGCGCTGGCAAGATTCGGCAAGTCCGCAGGATGCTTTGCGAAATTTCCGGATAATGCGCTTGACCGGGCCAGACGCTGCGTCTAGGTTGCGCGGCGTCGGATCGGGTAAGTCGCCAGATGACCCTGTCATCAGCGTCCGCCGACCGATTGCCCAGACGGACAGGCCACGGGCCGGGTTCAGGACGGGTTTTGGCAACACCGCCGGACAGGACGGATTTGACGTGACGAAGAGCATCGGGCTCATTCTTGTATGCGGGGCGCGCGCGGCCGGGACGAGGTAACACTCGGGTTCCCAGACAGCTCAGCGCGCGCAAGGCCTCCACCGGAGGCCTTTTTTATTGGCCGCATGCCGGAGGGCGCCCGGACCTGACTTGCGCGGGACGACGTGGCGGATGACGGAAACGAAGCGGTCGGGGCGAGGACGCCGCGACGATCGAGGACAGGAACGATGAAGCGCGAGATGACCGGCGCCGAAATGGTGCTGCAGGCACTCAAGGACCAGGGGGTCAAGCATGTGTTCGGGTATCCCGGCGGTGCCGTGCTTCCGATCTATGACGAGATCATCCAGCAGGACGACATCGAGCACGTTCTCGTGCGCCACGAGCAGGGCGCCGGCCACGCCGCCGAGGGCTATGCCCGCTCGACCGGCAAGCCGGGCGTCGTGCTGGTCACCTCCGGCCCGGGCGCGACCAACATGGTCACCGCGCTGACCGACGCGCTGCTCGATTCCATCCCGCTCGTCTGCATCACCGGCCAGGTGCCGACGCATCTGATCGGCAGCGACGCCTTCCAGGAATGCGACACGGTCGGCATCACCCGCCCCTGCACCAAGCACAACTGGCTGGTGAAGCGGATCGAGGACCTGCCGCGCATCCTGCACGAGGCCTTCTATGTCGCGACCACCGGCCGTCCGGGGCCGGTCGTCATCGACGTGCCGAAGGACATCCAGTTCGCCACCGGCATCTACGAGCCGCCGACCAACATCGCCCACAAGTCGTACCGGCCGAAGGTCAAGGGCGACATCGAGGCGATCCGCCATGCGGTCGAGCTGCTGGCGCGGGCGAAGAAGCCGATCCTCTATACCGGCGGCGGCGTCGTCAATTCCGGCCCGGCGGCGACCCAGCTCCTGCGCGAGCTGGTGCAACTGACCGGCGCGCCGATCACCTCGACGCTGATGGGGCTCGGCGCCTATCCGGCCTCCGGCAAGCAGTGGCTGGGCATGCTCGGCATGCACGGCACCTATGAAGCCAACATGGCGATGCACGACTGCGACGTCATGATCTGCATCGGCGCGCGCTTCGACGACCGCATCACCGGCCGGCTCGACGCCTTCTCGCCGAAGTCGCTGAAGGTGCATATCGACATCGACCCGTCCTCGATCAACAAGACGGTCAAGGTCGACATTCCGATCATCGGCGACGTCGCCCATGTGCTGGAGGACATGGTGCGGCTGTGGCGGACCGGCGGGCACAAGCTCGACGCCGCCGGCCTGAAGGCGTGGTGGGAGCAGATCGACCGCTGGCGCGGGCGCAACTCGCTCGCCTACCGGCCGTCGGACGACATCATCATGCCGCAATACGCCATCCAGCGGCTCTACGAGGCGACCAAGGGGCGAAAGACCTTCGTGTCCACGGAGGTCGGCCAGCACCAGATGTGGGCGGCCCAGTTCTTCGGCTTCGAGGCGCCGAACCGCTGGCTGACCTCGGGCGGGCTCGGCACGATGGGCTACGGCCTGCCGGCGGCGATCGGCGCGCAGGTGGCGCATCCGGACGCGCTGTGCATCGACATCGCGGGCGACGCCTCGATCCTGATGAACATCCAGGAGATGTCGACGGCGGTGCAGTTCGGCTTGCCGGTGAAGGTCTTCATCCTCAACAACCAGTACATGGGCATGGTGCGCCAGTGGCAGCAGTTGCTGCATGGCAACCGGCTGTCGCATTCCTACATGGACAGCCTGCCGGACTTCGTGAAGCTGGCGGAGGCCTTCGGCGGCCACGGCATCATCGTCGACAAGCCGGGCGATCTCGACGGCGCCATCCAGGAGATGATCGAGACGCCGAAGCCGGTGATCTTCGACTGCCGGGTGGCCAACCTTGCCAACTGCTTCCCGATGATCCCCTCGGGCAAGGCGCATAACGAGATGCTGCTGCCCGACGAGGCCAATGACGAGGCGGTGGCGAAAGCCATCGGCGCGGCCGGCAAGGCGCTGGTCTGAGATCGCGGAGACGAACGAGATGAACGCACAGAACCTCAATGCGCCCTCCGCCTATTTCATGGCCGAGGTGGTCGAGCCGGTCGAGAGCCACACGCTTTCGGTGCTGGTCGACAACGAGCCGGGCGTGCTTGCCCGCGTCATCGGCCTGTTCTCGGGCCGGGGCTACAACATCGACAGCCTGACCGTCTCGGAGACCGAGCACGAGAAGCACCTGTCGCGGATCACCATCGTCACCACCGGCACGCCGATGGTGATCGAGCAGATCCACCACCAGCTCGAGCGGCTGGTGCCGGTGCACCGGGTGACCAATCTGACGGTGGAGGCGCGGCGGCGCAATTTCGAGAAGCCGCTGGAGCGGGAGCTGGCCCTGATCAAGGTGGCCGGCATCGGCGAGAAGCGGCTGGAGGCGCTGCGGCTGGCGGATGCGTTCCGCGCCACCGTGATCGACGCGACGGCGGAGCATTTCGTCTTCGAGATCACCGGGCGGACCAACAAGGTGGAGCAGTTCATCGCCATCCTGAAGCCGCTCGGCCTGGTGGAAGTCTCGCGCTCCGGCGTCGCGGCGCTGCAGCGCGGCCCGGAAGGCATCTGACAGTGCGGAGAGGGCGGGAGCGATCCCGCCCTGACCCCACCCTGTTCCGTCCCGTGGGCACACCTGCCGCGCGAGATCCATGAAAGTCCGCGCAAGGATCTTGCAAGCGCGCGGACGATCGGATACCACCTTGGTGCATTAACGCTTCTTTCGGGACATCTTGCGCAAGCTTGGCGCAGCTTCCCGTGCCACCGGCCCGCAACGGACGGGCGAGACGCAAGGACTGGACGAACCGCATGATCGCCGCTGGCACATCTGCCGCTTTTGCGATCGACGCGCGCATGACGCGCGGCGGAGCCCTGCGTCGCGGCGGCCTCCTTCTCCTTATCTGCCCCTGAGCACCGGCTGCCTCCCAGCGGAACGGAGGCGGGCGCTCAGGGGACGAAACCTTCACCGACCGATGCATTTTCGGCCCGCGCCCCATGGACACGCGAGCGGCGCAGGGCCCGACCCGAAGGGAAACGGATAATGTCTGCCCAGGACCAGATCTTCATTTTCGACACCACCTTGCGCGACGGCGAGCAGTCGCCCGGCGCCTCCATGACGCTGGAGGAGAAGCTGCAGGTGGCCGAGATCCTCGACGACATGGGCGTCGACATCATCGAGGCGGGCTTTCCGATCGCCTCCAACGGCGACTTCGAGGCGGTCTCCGAGATCGCCAAGCGCACCAAGCGTTCGGTGATCGCGGGCCTTGCCCGTGCCATCCATGCCGATATCGACCGGGCCGGCGAGGCCGTGCGCCATGCCGAGCGCGGCCGCATCCACACCTTCGTCTCCACCTCGCCGATCCATCTGGAGCACCAGATGAAGAAGACCGAGGCGCAGGTGCTCGACATCATCACCGATACGGTCGGCCGGGCGCGCAACCTGATCGACGACGTGGAATGGTCGGCGATGGACGCCACCCGCACGCCGATCGAATATTTGTGCCGCTGCGTCGAGGCGGCGATCCGCGCCGGCGCCAGCACGATCAACCTGCCGGACACGGTCGGCTATGCGACGCCGGACGAGTACAAGTCGATGTTCGAGCAGATCCGCGCCCGGGTGCCGGATGCGGACAAGGCGATCTTCTCCGTGCATTGCCACAATGACCTGGGCCTCGCCGTCGCCAACTCGCTGGCCGGTGTCGCCGGCGGCGCGCGGCAGATCGAATGCACGATCAACGGCCTCGGCGAGCGTGCCGGCAATGCGGCGCTGGAAGAGATCGTCATGGCGATCCGCACCCGCTCCGACGTGCTGCCCTATGGCTGCGCCGTCGAGCCGCGCTACCTCACCCGCGCCTCCAAGCTGGTCTCGGCCGTTTCCGGCTTCCCGGTCCAGTTCAACAAGGCGATCGTCGGCAAGAACGCCTTCGCGCATGAAAGCGGCATCCACCAGGACGGCATGCTGAAGAATGCCGAGACCTACGAGATCATGCGACCCGAGGATGTCGGCGTGAAGGCCACCTCGCTGGTGATGGGCAAGCATTCCGGCCGCCACGCCTTCCGCCAGAAGCTGGAGGAACTGGGCTACGAGATCGGCGACAACGCCTTCGAGGATGCCTTCCGCCGGTTCAAGGACCTCGCCGACCGCAAGAAGCATGTCTATGACGAGGACATCGAAGCGCTGGTCGAGAACGAGATCGCGACCCAGGGCGAGCAGATCAAGGTCATCGCGCTGACCGTCATCGCCGGCACCGGCGCCGCCGGCAAGGCGATCCTGACGCTCGACGTCAACGGCCGCCACGAGACCCGCGAATGCACCGGCGACGGCCCGATCGACGCCACCTTCAACGCGATCAAGGCCATCGTGCCGCATGACGCGCGCCTGTCGCTCTACCAGGTGCATGCGGTGACGGAAGGGACCGACGCGCAGGCGGAGGTGTCCGTCCGGCTCGAGTCGAACGGCCGCATGGCGACCGGCAAGGGCGCGGACACCGACACGCTGGTGGCCTCGGCCCGCGCCTATATCTCGGCGCTCAACCGGCTGATCGCCCGCCAGAGCAAGCCGGACCATCAGGAATTGCGCGCCGTCTGAGCCGCCGGCCTGACCGGACTTGCCCCATGACAAAGCCCCCGGCGGAGCGATCCGCCGGGGGCTTTTGCATTTCGTTGGTGGCCGGATTGCCTCTCCGACCCGCGCTGTCAGGCGCGGGCGTAGCGGGCAAGGGCGGGCGAGAGCACCTGCAGGCAGTCGAAGACGTTGCCGTCGACCACCATGCGCTGGCGTATCGAAAAGCCGATGCTTTCCACCATGCGGCGGGCCGGATCGTTGCCGGCGGCGACGAAGGCGATGAGGTGGGTGAAATAGGTGCGTTCGAAGAACCAGGTCACCAGGGCGCCGGCCAGTTCCGAGGCATAGCCCTTGCCCCAGAACTGCGGCTTCAGGCAGATGCTCAGCGCCACTTCCGAGGTTTCGGGGAAGACGGAGAAGCCCGCCCGGCCGGCAAAGCCGCCATCGCGCAGGGTCGCCTTCCACTGGCTGAAGCCGCGGTGGTCCTGACCCTCGATATAGTCGCGCAGGTGCTGCTCGGCGTCCTCGCGCGAGCGGATCGCCTCGTGGGAGGCGAGGAAGCGGTTGACGTTCTCATCGCTGTGCAGGGTATGGAGATCGCCCACGTCGGCTGGCGTGAAGGCGGCAAGCCGCAGGCGTGGTGTCTCGAGTATCGCAGTGTCCGCCATGTCTCTCTCCTTGCGGTCCAGCGCCCGTGGAGGGCGTGGTGTCCGTAAAAGACGGTCTGGCGGGATCGGGACCTGTCGGCCCTTCCTCCGGAAGACAACCCGCGCGATCTGCGCCGCGTCGGGCGGGGTGGCGCATGATGGGATGCGCCGGACAGAGCCCGCCGAACCGTGGCCGGAATGCACCGGGGCGTGGCGAGCGGGAACTCCATAGATGGAGTTTATGGGCAAATGATGACATTGCAATCAAAGGCTGTGGCGCCCGCTATTCTCCACGCAGAAAGCGGTGCCAGGCGGCGGCGTCCGCCGGATCGAGGCGGGGCCAGTCGCCGAGCTGGCCTCTGAAGAAGGTCTCCTGTCGCTTGGCATAGCGGCGGGTCTCGGTGGTCGCCTTGTCGATGGCCGGGTCCAGCCCGGCAAGGTCGGGCGCAAGGCGGCCAAGCTCGCGCAGGCCGATGGCCTTCATCGCCGGCAGGTCCGGGTCGAGCTCGCGGGCCAGCAGGCGGCGGGCTTCCTCCATGGCGCCCTGATCGACCATGGCGCGGAAGCGGTCGGCGATGCGCGCGTGCAGCCAGGGACGCGGCGGGGCGAGAACGACACGGGCAGCCTCCGGTCCGACCAGAACCGGCCCCTGCTGCCGCTGCCAATAGGCGAGCGAACGGCCGGTCGCCTCCACCACTTCCAGGGCGCGCAGGAGGCGCTGGGTGTCGCCGGGCTCGAGCCGCGCGGCCATCGGCGGATCCACCTCGGCCAGCCTTTGGTGCAGCGCGCCGGCGGGCGTGCCTGCCGCCTCGGCACGCAGGCGGGTGCGGATCTCCTCCGGGATCGGCGGCACGGCGGACAGGCCGCCGGCAAGGGCGCGGAAATAGAGGCCGGTGCCGCCGACGATGATCAGCGGCCGCCCGGCGGTGCGCGCCTCGTCCAGCACCTTGGCGATGTCCTGCAGCCAGCGGGCGACGGACCAGGGCTCGGCGGCATCGACATGGCCGTAGAGGCGGTGCGGTGCCCGGGCGAGATCCGCCGGCGAGGGGCGGGCGGTGAGCACGTCGAGATCGGCATAGACCTGCATGCTGTCGGCGTTGACGATCCAGCCGCCATCGCGCTCCGCCAGGTCCAGGGCCAGCGCCGACTTGCCGCTTGCCGTGGGTCCGGCTATCAACGTCACCGGTTTCGCCACGTCTTCCTCATTCCCTTTCAAGGCGCCTCACGATGTCGCTCGTCGCAACCCTTGTCGCCAATCCCTTGCGCCCGGTCCTCGACGAGACGCTCGTCGCGCGGGCGCTGCATGTGCTGCCCGTGGGCGCCGCTGCCGCCGACTGGCTCGCCGCCGGCATCGCCTGCGACCTTGCCGTCGACGGCGATCCGGCGCATGCCGGCGAGTTCGACGCGGCCTTGCGCCAGGTGCTGGCGGACGCGCCCGTCGACGTCCTTGTGCAGAAGCGCGAGGGCCGACGCAAGCGCCTGCTGATCGCCGACATGGATTCCACCATGATCGGCCAGGAATGCATCGACGAACTGGCCGCCGCCGTCGGCAAGAAGGACGTGATCGCGGCGATCACCGAACGGGCGATGCGGGGCGAGCTGGAGTTCGAGCCGGCCCTGCGCGAGCGCGCGGCGATGCTGGCCGGCCTCGGGGAAGAGGTGATCGGCGAGGTGCTGAAGTCGCAGATCACCCTGACGCCCGGCGCGCGCGAACTGGTCGGGACGATGCGGGCGCATGGCGCC
The DNA here is from genome assembly GCF_900185745.1 of Stappia sp. TSB10GB4. Taxonomy (NCBI): domain Bacteria; kingdom Pseudomonadati; phylum Pseudomonadota; class Alphaproteobacteria; order Hyphomicrobiales; family Stappiaceae; genus Stappia; species Stappia sp. TSB10GB4. Next base: position 33,593 of record NZ_FYAV01000061.1, read on the forward strand.
TATTGCGCGCTGGTCTCCGGCGGCTTCACGGCCTTCACGTCGCAGATCGCGGCGCAGCTCGGCTTCCACGAGAACCGGGCCAACACGCTGGGTATTGCCGAGGGACGGCTGACCGGCAAGGTGGGCGAGCCGATCCTCGGGCGCGAGGCCAAGCGGCAGCGGCTGGAGGAACTGCTCGTGGAGAAGGGGATCGAGGCGGAGGCGTCGGTGGCCGTCGGCGACGGGGCCAACGACCTGGCGATGATCGAGCGTGCCGGGCTGGGCGTTGCCTATCGGGCCAAGCCGGCAGTGGCGGCGGCGGCCGACGCGAGGGTCGACCATGGCGACCTGACCGCGCTGCTCTACTTCCAGGGTTACCGGGCCGGCGAGTTCGCCGCCGGCTGAATCGCGCTTTTCGAGGGACCGGAAAAAAGGCCGCGGGCGAACCCGCGGCCTTCGTGTCTTCGGGGCGGGGTCGCGGTCCTACTGCTCGATGGAGAGCGGGATGAAGCGGACCTCGCCTTGCGCATTGGCAATGAGGAACAGCGCCAGGCGGCGGCTCTCGCCCTTCAGGGCCTCGATGCGGGCGATGATATCGGCCGGGTCGGTAACGGTCTCCTGCGCCACCTCGACGATCACGTCGCCGGCAGCGATGCGCTTTTCGGCAGCGCCCGAGCCATCTTCGACGGCGGTGACGACGACGCCCTTGACGTCGGCGGCGATCGAATACTGGCTGCGCAACTCGTCGGTGAGGGTGGACAGCGTCATCCCGAGCACGGTCGGGGTGTCGGTGGCCGGGGCCTGGTCGGAGGGAGCCGTGCTGTCGGCGGCAGCGGAGGCGTCGGCCTCCTCGAGGCGGCCGAGCTTGACCTGGAGCGTGACCTCCTCGCCCTTGCGCAGGACGACGACCGAGACTTCCTCGCCGACCGGCGTGTCGGCGACCATGCGCGGCAGGTCATGCATGGCCGGAACGCGGGCGCCGTTGAACTCGATCACCACGTCGCCGGCCTCGAAACCGGCCTCCTCGGCCGGTCCGCCCTCGGTGATGCCGGCGATCAGCGCGCCTTCGGCCTTGTCCATGCCGAGGCTCTCGGCGATCTCGTCGGTGACTTCCTGGATGCGCACGCCGAGCCAGCCGCGGCGGGTCTCGCCGAACTCGCGCAACTGGGCGATGACCCTGGTGGCGATCTCGGAGGGAATCGAGAAGCCGATGCCGATGGAGCCGCCGGAGGGGGAGATGATCGCGGTGTTGATGCCGATCACCTCGCCGTTGCGGTTGAACAGCGGGCCGCCGGAATTGCCCCGGTTGATGGAGGCGTCGGTCTGGATGTAGTTGTCGTAAGGGCCGGAATTGATGTTGCGGTTGCGGGCCGAGACGATGCCGGTGGTGACCGTGCCGCCGAGGCCGAAGGGGTTGCCGATCGCCATCACCCATTCGCCGACGCGCAGGGCGCGCGAATCGCCGAAGGACACGGCTTTCAGCGGTGTCGGCGAGGTCACCTTCAGCACGGCGATGTCGGTCTTGCTGTCGCGGCCGATCACCTCGGCGACAAGCTTGCTGCCGTCGTTGAAGTTGGCGGTGATCTCGTCGGCCCCCTCGATCACGTGATTGTTGGTGACGATGATGCCCTGTTCGCCGTCGATGACGAAGCCCGAGCCGAGCGACTGCACCCGGCGCGGGCGGGCATTGTCGCGGTTCTGACGGTTGAAGAACTCGTCGAAGAACTCCTGGAAGGGCGAGCCTTCCGGCACCTGCGGCAGCGGCACGGAGCGCTGCGCGGTGACGTTCTGTGCGGTCGAGATGTTGACCACCGCATCGAGCAGGGACTCGGCGAGGTCCGGGATCGATTCGGGCGCCTGGGCGCGTGCGGCGCGGTGGTCGACCACGGCGGCGGGAACGGCGAGGGCAAGGGCAAGGGCGGCCGCGGCGAGACGCTGCGCGATGCGGCGGGTGCCGGCCTTGCCGGACGGGCCGGCCTGACGCGGGTCGGTGTTCAACAGGGCCATAGGCCGTTGTCCTCCATCTGGGTTCGGGGTCCGGTGCCCCGCTGTCTCTTGCAGCCGGACGGAGCGCAATGCGCCCCGGCCGACCCCCGGCAAACCTACGTCCGATTTCCGCGCAAGGCTATCCGCGGACGAGCCAGACGATGAAGACGCCGATTATGGCGGCAATCAGTCCGCCCGTCCGCAAGACCCCGTCCGGCAGTTCCAGCATCTGCCGGATCGCCTGTTTCATGGCTCCCGGGGCGAGCGCATAAAGCGCCCCCTCGAGAGCCAGGACGAGGCCAAGCGCAACCCACAGGTCGCTCACTGGGCGAGCGGACCCCGGGCCACCGGCGCCTCGCCGGTGGCGGCGGGCGGCTGCGGCTGGTTGCGTCCGCTGGGATCGCGGAAGTAGCGGAAGAACTCCGAGGTCGGCGACAGCACCATCGAGGTGTCGCCGGTCTTGAGGCCTTCCGAATAGGCCTGCATCGAGCGATAGAAGCTGAAGAACTCCGGATCGCGGTTGAAGGCCTCGGCGAAGATGCGGTTCCGCTCCGCATCGCCGTCACCGCGGATCACCTCGGCGTCGCGATTGGCTTCGGCGACGATGACGGTGGAGTCGCGGTCGGCGCGCGAGCGGATACGCTGCGCCTGCTCGGCGCCCTGCGCACGGATCTCCGTCGCCTCCCGCTGACGCTCCGTCTGCATGCGGCGGAACACCGCATCGGAGTTGGTCTGCGGCAGGTCGGCGCGGCGGATCTTCACATCCACCACCTCGATGCCGATCGGCGCGGCGCGGGCGGCGACGTCCTGACGGATCTGGTCCATCAGCCCGGCGCGGTCGTCACGCACCATCTGCACGAAGGTGGCGCGGGCGAGCACCGAACGCAGGCTCGACTGCAGGAAGGTGGACAGGCGCTGATTGGCCTCGCTGGTGTTGTTCACCGTCTGGAAGAACAGGACCGGATCGGTGATGCGGTAGCGCGCGAAGGCGTCCACCACCAGCCGCTTCTTGTCGAACAGGATCGGCTCGATCAGCGGCATGTTCAGGTCGAGCACGCGCTTGTCGAAATAGACCACGTTCTGGACGAAGGGGATCTTGAACTTCAGGCCCGGCTCCTGCTCGGCCCGCTTGATCTCGCCGAACTGCAGCACCAAGGCCTGCTGGGCCGGGTTGACGATGAACACGGACAGGTAGAAGGCGAGCGCTGCGACGGCGACGATAATGCCGCCGATCCCGAAAATACCGTTCTTCATCACTGGTTGCCTCCGCTGCGGGCGGCGCCCTGGTTTCGGTTGAGCTGGTCGAGCGGCAGATAGGGCACGACGCCCGAGCCGCTGGTGCCCTCGTCGATGATGATCTTGGCGTTGCGGCCGAGAACCTGCTCGATCGTCTCCAGATAGAGACGCTCGCGGGTCACGGACGGAGCCTTCTGGTACTCGTCCAGGATCTTGACGAAGCGCTGCGCCTGACCGTTGGCCTCGGCGACCGTCTGGTCGCGATAGGCGTTGGCTGCTTCAAGCAGGCGGGCCGCCTCGCCTCGGGCCTCCGGCACGACGCGGTTGGCATAGGCCTGGGCCTCGTTCTGGATGCGCTCCTGGTCGGCGCGCGCGGCCTGCACGTCGCGGAAGGCCTCGATGACCTGCTGCGGCGGGTCGACCTTCTGCATCTGGACCTGGGTGACCTCGACGCCGGCGCCGTAAGTGTCGAGCGCGGTCTGCATCAGGCTCTGCACCGCGACCTGGATGGGCGTGCGGTTCTCGCCGAGAATGGCGTCGATGTTGCTCTCGCCGACCACTTCGCGCATGGCGCTTTCGGCGACCGCCTTCACCGTTCCATCCGGGTCCTGGATGTTGAACAGGAAGTTGGAGACGCCCTCCGGCGTGTTCCGGATGCGCCACTGCACCTTGAAGTCGACATCGACGATGTTCTCGTCGCCGGTCAGCATCAGGCTTTCCTCGGCGACATCCTGCGTGGTGACGCGGTTGCCGCTGACGGTCTCGCGCATGCCGACGGTCAGTTCGCGGATGCGCAGGACTTCCGGCGTGTAGACGGCGCCGACCGGATAGGGCCAGTTGTAGTTCAGGCCGGGAGCGGTCTGGTTGGTGACCTCGCCGAAGACCAGCTCGACACCGACCTGGCCCTGCTCGACCCGGTAGAAGCCGGTGGCGAGCCAGACGCCGGCGGCGATGATCACCGCGAGAAGGATGCCCTTGAAGCCGAGATTGCCGCCGCCGGGCAGCACCGTCTTCAGGGTGTTCTGGCTGCGTTTGAGCAGCTCTTCCAGATCCGGCGGGTTGCCACCGCCGCCACCGCCGCGCTGCGGACCGCCCCCCCAGGGACCGCCACCGCCGGAACCGCCCCAGGGGCCACCGCCCCCGCCGCCCTTCCAGCCGCCGCCACCGTTCTGGTTGCTCCAAGGCATCAAGACATCCTTACACTGGGGAAACGGCACCGTACCGTTTCCGGTTGTTCGTCGACACGCCACACGGGCCTAGTCGGGTTATAGGGAGATTGGCCCCGGCTTTCAACGAAAGCCGGCGGATACATCACCTCGTGGAATTGGCGATGGCAGGGCGCGATGTCAATGTGCGACCGGCGGGAAACCGCCGTTCGCACGAGGCGGTGACGAATTGGCGCAGCCGTCCGACGCCTCCGGGCGGCGAAGGCCGCCGCCTGGAACAAGGAACCCTCCCGCCTCAGCCGGTCAGGCGCGCGGCATGCCAGGCGACGTGATCGGCAAGGAAGGTGGAGATGAAATAATAGGAGTGGTCGTAGCCGCCCTGCATGCGCAGGGTGAGGTCGACGCCGGCCTTGTGGCAGGCCCGCTCGAACGCCCAGGGCTTGAGCTGCTCTTCGAGGAAGCCGTCGGCGCTGCCCTGGTCGATCAGGATGTCGCCGGACCAGCCGGTATGCTCGACGAGGTGGCAGGCGTCGTGCGCGGCCCAGGCCGTGCGGTCCGCGCCGAGATAGGCGGTGAAGGCCTTTTCGCCCCAGGGGCAGTCGAGCGGATTGACGATCGGAGCGAAGGCCGAGACCGAGCGGAAGCGGTCGGGATGCTTCATCGCAAGGGTCAAGGCGCCGTGGCCGCCCATCGAATGGCCGGTGACGCCGACGGCGCCCTCCCACACCGGCAGCTCGGCCGAGACGAGGTCGAAGAGCTCGCGCGCAACATAGCTTTCCATCGCGAAATGCGGCGCCCAGGGCGCCTCAGTCGCGTCGATATAGAAGCCGGCGCCCTGGCCGAGGTCGTAGGCGGCGTCATTGGCGACGCCCTCGCCGCGCGGGCTGGTGTCCGGGGCGACGAGGATCAATCCGTATTCGGCGGCAAGGCGCTGGTAGCCGGCCTTGGTGGTGGCGTTCTCCCAGGTGCAGGTGAGGCCGGAGAGATAGAAGAGCGTCGGGCAGGCCTCGCCGCGCAGCGCCTCGGCCGGCAGGAAGGCGGCGAATTCCATGTCCGTGCCGGTGGCGGCGGAGGCATGGCGGTAGACGCGCTGCTCGCCGCCGAAGGCGCGGGCGGAGGAGATGAGGTCGAGGGTCATGGATATCGGCTCTCGCGTGAGGGGATCAGGTGTCGTGGCAAGCGGGATCGCGCAGCATGTCGACATGCGGGATCCCGTCTTCCAGATAGGTCTCGGATACCGGCACGAAACCGTGCGCGGCATAGAAGGTGGTCAGATGCGCCTGCGCCGACAGCGCCTGCGGATGGCCTGGTGCAATGCGCCGGGCTTCGGCAAGAGCGGCGCGCATCAGATAGTCGCCAAGGCCGGTGCCGCGCCAGGCCGGGGCAACGACGATGCGGCCGATGCGCAGCGGGGCTCCCGGCGCGTCCGGTCGCAGCAGGCGCAGGCAGGCGGCAAGCTCCGTGTCGCCAGCGCCGCCCTCGCCGGGAGCGGTGACCAGAAGATGACGGGCGTGCGGATCGCGGCCGTCGATCTCCGGATAGGGGCAGGCCTGTTCGACCACGAAGATATCGACGCGCAGGCGCAGCAGGTCATGGAGCTGGCGCGGCGTGAGCGCGTCCATCTCCGCCCAGAAGGCGGTAAGGGGAGCCCGGCCGGCAATTGCCGGAAGGGCGGGGACTTCGAACGTGGGGCTGGTCATGGCTGCGCTCACGCGCCGGGACCCTGCGTGTCCTTGCCGATCAGCCGGCCGATCTGCTCGACCTGCGCCTCCAGCCGGGCGAGCGCCTCGCCGGTGCGCTCATGCGTCTCGCGCAGCAGCTTGAGGCTCGAGGCGATCAGCGCCATTTCGCTGGCGAGCGGCGTCTCGGCGGGCGCGTCGCCGAGGCCGTAGAGCAGCCAGGTGGGGCTGACGCCGAGAAAGCCGGCCAGCATGGTCAGCCGGTTGGCGCGGGGCTCGGAGCGTCCGGTTTCCCAGGCGCTGACGGTTGCGGTCTTGACGCCGAGGCGCCGGGCGAGCTGGGCGGAGGAGAAGTTCGCCGCCTCGCGTGCACGGCGGATGCGCCCGCCGATGCTGTCGCCGTCACGGGGCTCGGCCCACATGGTTCCGGTTTCGCTCATCGTTCCCCCCGAGTGGTCTTGTGTGGCCGTGGAGACGGCCGGCCCCGCAGGCGGGGCGTGATGCGGGCCGGAAGGCTTCGTCCGCTCCCGGCCCGCTTTGATCAGAACGTGACGACCGAGCGGATCGACTTGCCCTCGTGCATCAGGTCGAAGGCCGTGTTGATCTCCTCGAGCGGCATGGTGTGGGTGATCATGCTGTCGATCTCGATCTTGCCGTCCATGTACCAGTCGACGATCTTCGGCACGTCGGTGCGCCCGCGCGCGCCGCCGAAGGCCGAGCCGCGCCAGGAGCGGCCGGTGACGAGCTGGAACGGCCGGGTGGAGATCTCCTGCCCGGCGCCGGCAACGCCGATGATGATGGATTCGCCCCAGCCCTTGTGGGCGCATTCCAGCGCCTGGCGCATGGTGTCGGTGCGGCCGATGCATTCGAAGGAATAGTCGGCGCCGCCCTTGGTGAGGTCGACGAGATAGGGCACGAGATCGCCCTCGACCTCCAGCGGATTGACGAAATGGGTCATGCCATAGCGCTCGGCCATGGCCTTCTTGTCGGGGTTGATGTCGACGCCGACGATCATGTTGGCGCCGACGAGGCGGGCACCCTGGATGACGTTGAGGCCGATGCCGCCGAGGCCGAAGACCACGACATTGGAGCCCGGCTCGACCTTGGCGGTGTTGACGACCGCGCCGATGCCGGTGGTGACGCCGCAGCCGATGTAGCAGATCTTGTCGAAGGGCGCGTCGGGGCGGACCTTGGCCAGCGCGATCTCCGGCAGCACCGTGTAGTTGGCGAAGGTCGAGGTGCCCATGTAGTGGAAGATCTTCTCGCCGCCGATGGAGAAGCGCGAGGTCCCGTCCGGCATCACGCCGGCTCCCTGCGTCGAGCGGATCTTCTGGCAGAGATTGGTCTTCGGATTGAGGCAGTATTCGCACTCGCGACACTCGGGCGTGTAGAGCGGAATGACATGGTCGCCCGGCTTCAGCGAGGTGACGCCCTTGCCGACCTCGACGACGACGCCGGCGCCCTCATGACCGAGAATGGCCGGGAACAGCCCTTCCGGATCGTCGCCCGACAGGGTGAAGGCATCGGTGTGGCACACGCCGGTCGCCTTGATCTCGACCAGCACCTCGAAGGCGCGCGGGCCCTCGATCTGCACCGTTTCGATCGACAGGGGCTGGCCGGCCTTGAAGGCGACTGCGGCACGTACGTCCATGGAAAACCTCCGGCTATGGGACGATTGGAGAGGGGGAATCCGGTTCCGCCCCGCTTTGGACAGCGATCCTAGGAAATTGGGCCGGCGGACGAAAGGCCCGAGGCGACAAACAGTTGTTTCAGCACGGCGCCTGTGTACAGCGGCGATAGGTCAGGAAGGTGACGTCCGCGGTATCCTTTTCCCCGCGCGGCGGCGTTTCGCGCGTGACTTCCCGCCAGGCCTGCGGATCGATCTTCGGGAACAGCGTGTCGCCCTCGGGCGCCGCATGCACGCGGGTGATCTCCAGCCGGTCCGCCAGGGGAAGGGCGGCGGCGTAGATCGTGCCGCCGCCGACCACCATGATGGCCGAGATGCCGGCCTCGGCGGCGGCATCTGCGGCAAGCGCGAAGGCCTCGTCGAGCGAGCCGGCGCGGGTCGTACCCTCATGCGCCCAGGCGGCATCGCGGGTGACGACGATGGTGCGGCGGCCGGGCAGCGGGCGGCCGATGGACTCGAAAGTCTTGCGGCCCATCACCATGGGATGGCCGAGGGTGAGGCGCTTGAAATGCTTCAGGTCGGTGGAGAGCTTCCAGGGCATGTCGCCGTCCGCGCCGATCACGTCGTTCTCGCCGACGGCGGCGACGAGCACGATCTCGGGTCTTGCGGATGCGGTCATGTCCGGCTCCTGGCGGGTGGTCGTCGGCGCCTGTAGTAGCGCCCTCGCCCTCAAATGAAAACGGCCCGCGGGTGCGGGCCGTCTCCGTTTTGCTCAGAACGCGCGGGAAAGCGCGTGCGGATCAGTTGCGCTCCTTGTCGACCAGGGCGCCCTTCTTGATCCACGGCATCATGCCGCGCAGCTTCTCGCCGACTTCCTCGATCTGGTGAGCGTCGTTGAGGCGGCGGGTCGCCTTGAAGCGGGCCTGGCCGGCCTTGCATTCCTGCATCCACTGCGAGGTGAACTTGCCGGTCTGGATGTCGGTCAGGATGCGCTTCATCTCGGCCTTGGTCTCCGGCGTGATGACGCGCGGGCCGGACATGTACTCGCCCCACTCAGCGGTGTTGGAGATCGAGTAGTTCATGTTGGCGATGCCGCCCTCGTAGATCAGGTCGACGATCAGCTTCACCTCGTGCAGGCACTCGAAATAGGCCATTTCCGGGGCGTAGCCGGCCTCGACCAGCGTCTCGAAGCCGGCGCGGATCAGCTCGACCAGGCCGCCGCAGAGCACCGCCTGCTCGCCGAACAGGTCGGTCTCGCACTCTTCCTTGAAGGTGGTCTCGATGATGCCCGAACGGCCGCCGCCGACGCCGCAGGCATAGGCCAGGCCGAGGTCGAGGGCGTTGCCCGAGGCGTCCTGATGGACGGCGACGAGGCACGGCACGCCGCCGCCCTTCTCGTATTCGCCGCGCACGGTGTGGCCCGGGCCCTTCGGCGCGACCATGAGGACGTCGACGGTGGGCTTGGCCTCGATCAGGCCGAAATGCACGTTGAGGCCGTGGGCGAAGGCGATGGCCGCGCCGTCGCGGATGTTGCCGGCGATATGGTCGCGATAGATGTCGGCCTGCAGCTCGTCCGGGGTGGCCATCATCATCAGGTCGGCCCAGCCGGCCGCCTCGGCGACGCTCATGACCGTGAGGCCGTCGGCCTCGACCTTCTTGGCGGTGGTGGAGCCGGGACGCAGGGCGACGACGATCTCCTTGACGCCGGAATCCTTGAGGTTCAGCGCATGGGCGCGGCCCTGGCTGCCATAGCCGATGACGGCGACCTTCTTGGACTTGATCAGGTTGAGGTCGGCATCGCGATCATAATAAACGCGCATCTGGTGTCTCCCGTTTGGCGTTTGGATTGGGCCGGGAACCGTTCCCGGCCGGGGTCAGCTCCGCCCCTGCCGCGCGCTGTTGCGCGGCAGGGGCGGATGAAGGGCAATGAACTGGTCGACAGCGCGGCGCGCCTGACCGGCGAAGTCGGCATCCTCGCCGAGCGGCGGCTGGCCGAGCAGCCAGCGGCCATGGGCATCGCGAATGATGAGGCCATACAGCGTGCGATAGGCCTCCGTCGCATCGTCGAAATCGACATGACCCTGGTCGCGGCCGGCCTCCAGCAGGGTGCGGGCGCGGGTGGCGATGCGCTCGCGGCCGCGCTCCAGCAGCAGGCGGCCGAGCGGCGCTCCGTGGCGGCTGGCATGGGCGATGGCGATGCGGTTGAGCGCCAGCGAGGTGTCGCCGGCCAGCACCGTCAGCAGGTCCTCGGCGAAGGTGGCGAGCCGGCCGCGGAACTCGGCAAGGTCGAGGGCGCCGGCGCTTTCGCTCGGCACCCGGACCTTGGCGGCCTGATGCGCGACGATGGCGGCGAGCAACCCGTCGCGGTCGCCGAACCAGCGATAGAGGCTCTCCTTGGAGCAGTTCGCCGCACGCGCCACCGCCGCCGTGGTCAGCGCCTTCTCGCCGCCGTCGACGACAAGGCGCAGCGCCGAGGCGAGGACCTCGTTCTGGCGCGGCGTGAAATCGCTGTCGGGGACGGGGGGCATGGCGGCTGTGCGATCGTCGGTTGCGGAGAGCGAGGCGTCGGGACCGGGGTTCGGAAGTGGGCTTCGGGACCGGGCTTCGGGACCAGGCTTCGGGAGTGGACCGTTCAGGTGGACGCCTGGCGGATCCGGTGTGAGAAAAGCTTGGTACCGTACGGTACGGTTCGGCGGGCACACTCGCGCGGATGCGCGGACGCGTCAAGGGGAAAACGGCTGTCGTCGCGCGGTGGCGGTCGGCGGCGGCGGGAGGGGATGGGCACGGCGACCCAAGACGCGCCGTCGCCGAGGTTGGCTGCCGTCCGGCGTTGCACGGAAAACACGCGGGCCGGACGATCTGCCGCAGGGGTGACGACTTGTCCTTGCCGACGCAGGGGAATCGGGCGCAGGCTGGTAGTCCTGACATGGGTGTTTTGGGAGTCCTCGCGAAAGCGGGCTTCGAGGCGCAGCGGTTTTGCGCTAGGGTCCCCAACCGCAGATGGGGGGTCCCGACATCCGGCATTGGATGGCGACCGGCATGAGGCCGGCCAGCGAGAGCGAGGACCCGCATGATCTTCGGTAAAACTCCGGTTAGCGGATACGCCTTGCGTTGACCTACGTCGCTTTCTCCTCTTCGCTCCGTGTCCTGATGCTCGCATCGGCCCTGGCCCTGCCGGGGAGCGTTGCCGTGGCGGCGGCCCCGCAGGCGCCTGCCGTTGGCGCCAGGGCATTGCAGCCGGCCTCGCCGGACAGGGCCCGCCTGCCGCTGGCGCGGCTGTTCACGCCGTTGCGGCTGGAGGGAGCGATCCTCAAATGGGGCGCGCCGCAGGTCGGCACGCCGGCGCGGGTGACCTATGCCTTCGCCAGCGGTCCGGTGAACCGGCCGGAGGCGCGCAACTGCCGGCAGATGCAGGACTTCGACACTCTGGCGGATGCCTCCGGCGAGGCGCCCGCGGCCGTGCGCGCCGAAGCCGTTGCCGCCTTCCGCATGTGGGGCGAGGCGAGCGGCCTCGTCTTCGAGGAAGCGGCGAGCGAGGAGGCGGCGAACATTCTGCTCGGCGCCCAGGCGATGCCGAGGGGATACGCCTTCACCAATGTCGATTTCGCCCGGCAGGATGGGTCCGGCCTGATCGAGGCCGGTGGCTCGGACGGGCGCGGGCTGAGCCTGCCGGTCGCGAGTGAGACGGGCGAGGGCAAGACCGCGCCGGTGGCTGCCTGGGTGGCTTCGATCACCCGCTCGGCCATCTGCCTGAACCCCCGGCACGACTGGAAGATCGGATTCGACGGCAACCTTGCGGCCTATGACCTGCGCTACACGTTCGCGCATGAGATCGGCCATGCCATCGGCCTCGACCATCACTTGCAGGGGCCGTCGATCATGCATTTCAAGTATAGTGAAATTTTCCAAGGTCTTCAGGCGGCGGACATTTCCGGCGTGCAATGGCTTTATGGTCCTCCCGCGCGCTGATACGGGCCATCCTCTTGCCAGGATTGTGGTGTATGAGCGCGTTTTTCAAAAATATTAAACGCCTGTTTTCAAAGGTCCTGCCGCCTCGGTGAGGGGCCGGAAAAAGATCACGATCGTTCCTTAGTCTATGTCTGACTGTCCCGCCCGGCGCCATTCCGGCGGCGCGGCCAGAGGACGCGACCAGGGAGACGACGATGAAGACGCTACTTGCCACGACCGCAACGCTCGCAGTTCTTTCGATGGGGGCGGCCTGGGCCCAGTCGGCGACGGAGCCGCAGGTCGATGAACCTCTCATCGAGGAAACGACGCCGGGCGCGGCCATGCCTGCCGACCAGGTGCCGGAGACCGTTGTTCCGCAGGCCGGCCTGCCGCAGGCGGGCGCCGCGAGTTTCCTCGCCGAGCAGCAGGAAGGCCACTGGCTGACCAGCAACCTGATCGGCCGGAACGTGCTCACTCCGGACGGCGACTCCATCGGCCAGGTCGCGGCTCTGGAAATCGGCCCCGAGGGCCAGGTGACCTCGCTGGTGATGACCGTGGGCGGCTTCCTCGGCCTTGGCGCAAGGCAGATCGCCGTGCCGTTCGAGGCGGTCGAGCACATCACCAGCGAGCCGGGGGACCACCAGTTGATCCTGGCGACCACCGCCGAGGAGATCGAGGCGGCGCCGGACTTCAAGACGCTGGTGCAGAAGCGGCAGGAAGAGGAAGCCATCCGCGCCCAGCGGGAGATGGGGGCAGACCGGCCGATGACGGTCGATCCGGCCAATCCTCCGAGCACGGCACAGTGATCGATGGTTTGGCGATCGGTCCAGTGATCGGTGAGGGCGGGACGGGCCGCGCCGGGGCGTGGCCCGTTCGTCGTGCGGGGGCTTGGCGATCGGGGACTTGCCGATCGGGGCTTGCAGATCGGGGGTCTGTAGTAGCGCGCTAATACCCGCGCTGCGGGCCGGCTTGCTAGGGTTGTGGCGGTCGAAAGACCGGCGGGCAGTGCCTTCACGGGTGCCGCGGACCGGTCGTCACACTGCCAGGGAGGACAGCAGCATGGCCGCGAAGAAGATCCTGATGATCACCGGTGACTTCACCGAGGACTACGAGACGATGGTTCCGTTCCAGACCCTGCTTGCGGTCGGGCACCAGGTGCATGCGGTGTGTCCGGGCAAGAAGGCGGGGCAGACGGTGGCCACGTCCATCCATGATTTCGAGGGCGACCAGACCTATAGCGAAAAGCGCGGCCACAATTTCGCGCTCAACGCCACCTTCGCCGAGGTCGATCCCGCCGATTACGACGCGCTGGTGATCCCCGGCGGACGGGCGCCCGAATATCTGCGGCTCGACGCGGATGTGATCGCCGCCGTGAAGCATTTCTTCGAGGCCGGGAAACCGGTCGCCGCGATCTGCCACGGGGCGCAACTGCTGGCGGCGGCGCGGGTGATCGAGGGGCGCACGGTCTCGGCCTATCCGGCCTGCCGCCCGGAGGTGGAACTGGCCGGCGGCACCTATGCGGAGATCGCCATCGACGGCGCCGTCACCGACGGCAATCTGGTCACCGCACCCGCCTGGCCGGCGCATCCGGCCTGGCTGTCGCAGTTCATGACCGTGCTCGCGGCCTGAGCCGCTCCCTCGCTTGCTCGGACAAGGCTTGCGGCCGCCGACGGACGGCCGCAAGCTCTCGAACGACTGCCGCAGGGAGGATGCGCATGTGCAAATTGTTCATCGAGGCCGATCCGGCCTTGTGGGAAAGCGCTACGAAGTCGCTGAGGATCGACAGGATGGCGACCAGCGTGCGGCTGGAAGCCTTCTTCTGGACGGTGCTGGAGGAGATCGCCACCCGCGACGGCATGACCCTGGTGCAACTGATCACAAGGCTCCATCACGAATCCATCGAGGCGGGCCATGATCTCGGCAATTTCGCCTCGTTCCTGCGGGTCTGCTGCGGGCGCTATCTGGCGCTGCAACTGAGCGGCGACATTCCGCGCGATCTTTCGACACCGATCTCCTCGCTCGACAGTCCGCGCATTCTCGACCGCGAGCGGGAACGGGAACGGCTGCACTGACCGCAGCCGCGCCTTGCGGGCCTTCCCGGCCTGGCGTCAGAGGAAGAGTTCGCCGCTCGAGACGATGACGGCCTGGCCGCCGATGCGCACGGCGTTGAGCGCCCCGGCCGATATGTCCACTTCCAGATCGATCAGGGAGGGGCGGCCCATGTCGCAGCCCTGCTCGATGCGCAGGTAGTGGGTTCCGTCCGTCAACCTGTCGAAATGGCGCACGACCCCGGCGAAGGCGGCCGCGGCGGCGCCGGTCGCCGGATCCTCGCCGATGCCCATATGGGGGGCGAACATGCGGGCGGAGAAGGTGCTGTCTTGGGAATTGGTCTGGCGGCAATAGAGATAGGCGCCGATCTCGCCGCCATGGCCGAAGGCGTCCACCCAATAGCGATGCACCGGGGTGACCCGCGACAGGGCGGCAAGGTTCGCCACCGGAACGAAAGCGAAGGGGACGCCCGCCTCGAAGGCGCAGGGCCGGTGGTTCTCGAAGCCGATCTCGCTCGGCTCCAGGCCGACGGCGGCGGCAATGATCTCCCGGTCGCCCAGGGGATCGCAGGGCCGGGACAGGCGCGGCACATCGAATTCCGCAAAGCCCGCCGCCCCGTTCTTCAGCACGACGCCGCAGCGCACGTTGCCGACACCTTCCTCCAGCACCACCATGGCATTGTGATCGGCATCGGACTCGATGTCGCCGAACCGCTCCTTGGCAAGCAGGATCGCGGTGCCGACGGTCGGGTGGCCGGCAAAGGGCAGTTCGCGCGCCGGGGTGAAGATGCGCAGCCTGGCCGAATGGGCCGGATTGTCCGGCGGCAGCACGAAGACCGTTTCCGAGAGGTTGAATTCGCGGGCGATGGCCTGCATGCGGGCATCCGACAGCCCTTCCGCGTCCAGCACGACAGCCAGGGGATTGCCCGCAAGCGCCTGATTGGTGAACACGTCGAGGACAAAGAAGCGTCGGGGCATCGTGAGGTTCCCTGCTGGGCGGCGGCGGCGTTTCGCCTTGCCGGACTTCGGGTTGCGCCGACGGAGCCGACGACGGGCGAGACTGTGGCATGGTCGGGCGCCGCTTGCCAACCGGCCAGTGGGGCGGGGCTCGTTGCCAGGCTAACGCTTCGTTAACTGCTCGGGTTTCGACAAAACCGCCGACCCTGCCGCAGCGTATGACCCGGCATGACCGAGGATCTCACCAGTTTCACCCGGGGCGGCATTGCCGTGGTTGCCGGCGCAACAGGCGGCATCGGCTCCGCCTTGGCCCGCCGGATCGAGGCAAGCGGGCGCTTCGATGCCGTGGAGCGGCTCGCGCGCAGCCTTGCGCCGGGCTTCGACCTGGAGGACGAGGACAGCATCGCCGCCGCGGCCCGGCGGATCGGCGCGATGGGGCCGCTGCGCTTGTTCGTCGATGCGACCGGCCTCTTGAGCGATGCGCAGATGCAACCGGAAAAGGCGCTGCGCCAGATCGACCCGGTGGCCATGGAGCGCTCGTTCCGCATCAACGCCATCGGGCCGGCGCTGCTCATCAAGCATTTCGCGCCGCTGTTTCCGCGAGAGGGCAGGGGCGTGCTGGCGACCCTGTCGGCCAAGGTCGGCAGCATCAGCGACAACCGCCTCGGCGGCTGGATCAGCTACCGGGCCTCCAAGGCGGCGCTGAACCAGATCCTGCGCACCGCGTCGATCGAGCTTGCCCGGCGCCAGCCGGAGCTGGTGCTGCTGGCGCTGCATCCGGGCACCGTGGATACGGGACTGTCTCGCCCCTTCGCCCGCGCCGGGCTGACGGTGCGCACGCCGGACGAGGCGGCACGCCGGCTGCTGTCGGTGATCGACGGTGCGGGGCGCGAGGACAGCGGCGCGTTTTTCTCCCATGACGGCGAAAGGCTGCCCTGGTAGGGCCGTCGGCCACCTGTTGCCAGCGGGGAAGGGGGACGTGTAGAAGGCTCGGCAGGCCGACACCTTAGCCGACGAGCCCCAACGCAGACATGACCGACATCCGGATTTCCGCCTTCTATCACTTCGCGTCCCTGCCGGACTTCGAGGCCCTGCGCCAGCCGCTGCTGGAGACAGCCGAGGCGGCCGGCATACGCGGGTCGATCCTGCTGGCGAGTGAGGGCGTCAACGGCACGATCGCCGGAAGCGAGGAGGGCGTTGCGCAGGTGCTGGCCTGGCTGCGAAGCGATTGCCGTCTTTCCGGCCTCCAGGAAAAGGCCTCCTGGGCCGAGCGCCTTCCCTTCGCCCGGCTGAAGGTGCGGCTGAAGCGGGAGATCGTCAGCCTCGGCGTTGCCGGCATCGACCCGACCCGCGAGGTCGGTACCTATGTGCCGCCGCAGGACTGGAACGCGCTGATCAGCGATCCGGATGTGCTCGTCGTGGATACGCGCAACGACTACGAGGTGGCCTTCGGCACGTTCGAGGGCGCCTGTTCGCCCGATACCCGCTCGTTCCGCACCTTCCCCGAATGGCTGCGGCGGCGGCAGCAACAGGAGCAGGCGTCGGGGCCGCGCAAGGTGGCGATGTTCTGCACCGGCGGCATCCGCTGCGAGAAGGCGAGCGCGCTGCTGCTCTCGCAAGGCTTCGAGGAGGTCTATCACCTCGAAGGCGGCGTCCTGAACTATCTGGAAAAGGTGCCGCAGGCGGAGAGCCTGTGGCGCGGCGACTGTTTCGTCTTCGACGAGCGGATCGCCGTCGACCACGATCTGCGCCCGACCTGGGGCCGC
The DNA here is from genome assembly GCF_900185745.1 of Stappia sp. TSB10GB4. Classification (NCBI taxonomy): domain Bacteria; kingdom Pseudomonadati; phylum Pseudomonadota; class Alphaproteobacteria; order Hyphomicrobiales; family Stappiaceae; genus Stappia; species Stappia sp. TSB10GB4. Next base: position 49,985 of record NZ_FYAV01000061.1, read on the forward strand.
AACGCCCCGGACGAGGCGCTGCCCGTGCTGCCGCGCGACATCGCGGTTGCGGCGCGCGAGGATGCGGCTAAAGGCTGAAGCGGCAGGCCGGCAGGCCGGTCGCGCCGGGCTTCAGCAGGAACAGGCAGCCGGAGTCCGGAAACGCCGCCAACAGGTCGGGGGCGTTGGGCGGGCGCAGGCTGGTCACCACCATCTCGTCCAGCGCGGGGCCGCAGAAGCAGGGCATGGTCGGGCGCGGCACCGGCATCGGGATCGCCTCGATAAGCGTGCCGTCGGGGGCGAACCAGTTGAGCAGGCCGGCGGAGACGCCCGCCGACCAGTAGCGCCCCTTGGCGTCCACCGTGCCGCCGTCCGGACGTCCGGTCTCGTTGGTGAGCTGGGCGAAGAGGCGCCGCCCGGAGATCGCGCCGGTTGCCGCGTCGAAATCCCAGGCCTCGATGTGCCCCGGCCGGCTGTCGGCATGATAGAGCACCGTCCCGTCGGGCGACCAGGCAAGACCGTTGGAGACGGTCACGCCCTCGACGAGGCGGGCGGTGGTGCCGTCGCGGGCGATCCGGTAGAGCGCGCCGATCGGCTGGCGGTCGGGTCGGTCGTCCATGGTGCCGACATAGAAGGCGCCGTCCGGGCCGACCTTGCCGTCATTGAGGCGGGTGCGCGGATCGCCGGCCTCGATCTCGGCCAGGGTCTCGATGGCGCCGGTCGACAGGGTGAAGAGCACGACGCGGTTGCGCAGGGCGACAATGAGGCGGTCGTCGTCCTCAGTCAGGCCGAGCGAACCGACCACGTCCGGCAGGTCCCAGTGGCGCTCTGCCCGGCTCTGCCAGTCGCGCGCGTGGATGCGCTTGCCGAGGATGTCGCACCAGTAGAGGCGCCCGGTGCGCTCGTCCCAGGTCGGGCCCTCGGCAAGCTCGCAGCGGGTGTCGCTGAGACGGGAAATCGTGTGGGCCATGAGTCCTCCTCGGGGATCGTCCTGAAAACGGTCCCCCGTTGTCGGACGAGGCGGGCGCGCGATCAAGCGTCTTGCGGCAAAAGGATTGGGGCCGGGGAAAAGCGCGGCCTCAGGCGCGCGCCCTGGCGCAGGCGCGCGGCGGATGGCGGGTGGCCAGGGTGTCGCGGAGAAGATCGGCCGCAAGCCGCTGGATGCTGGCCATGCTGTCGGGCTTGGTGACGACCGCGTCGGCGCCGGCGCGCAGGGCCAGTTCGGCGGTGCGGGCACTTTCGGTCGTCGACAGGATGATGATCGGCGTGGCATCGAGGCAGCGCCGGGCGCGCAGGGCGGCGAGCACGTCGAGCCCGGTCAGGCCCGGCATGTTCATGTCGAGCAGGATGGCGTCGGGCAGGGGAAGGCCGGCCGAGATCGTCCGGTCGATCTCGGCAAGGGCGGTAGCGCCGTCGGCGGCGGTGACGAGCGAGAGCGTTTCGGGTTCGGGACAGGCGCGCTGCAGCAGATGGCCGAACATCCACAGGTCGTCCGGATCGTCGTCGACGATCAGGAGCGTCAAGCCGGATAGGCCCCTGGATATACCTGCTGCCTTCATACCTGGACCGCCAAGGCTGGGCCTCGCGAAAAATCCCGAGCGCTTAATCAGTCTATCAGTAAATTAGACAGGGTACCAGAAGGTCGGCCTGCGACCTTCTGGCCGGGTCGGCGGTCGGGCGGCGGCGTTACCTGTCGTCGTCTTCCGGCAGCGGATAGGCGGTGCTGCGGGAAATGGTGCGAATCGCGAAGGAGGAGCGCATGCGCGAGACGCCCGGCAGGCGGGCGAGATGGTCGCGGTGGATGCGCTCGAAGTCGATCGGATCGGCGGCGGTGATGCGTAGCAGATAGTCGGCGTCGCCCGCCATCAGGTGGCATTCCATGATTTCCGGCGAGCGGGCGACGGCCTGCTCGAAGCGGGTCAGCACCTCGTTCGACTGTGAGGTGAGCGAGATTTCCACGAAGATGTTCATCCGCCGCCCGATGCGGGTCTGGTCGAGCAGGGCGACATAGCGGTCGATGACGCCGCTGTCCTCCAGCATCCTTACCCGGCGCAGGCAGGCGGAGGCGGACAGGCCGACAGCGTCCGCAAGGTCGGCATTGGCGATGCGCCCGTCGAGCTGCAGCAGGGCAAGGATATGCCGGTCGATCCGATCCAGCTTTGCGACTTCCTTCGAATAATGTTTCATCAATACTGACTTTCACGCTGCGATCTTGCGCAGATTGCGAAGGCAAGGCCGACAACGCAAGCAAATTCGAGGCGTTTTCGCGTAACATTCCCGATCATCCCGACCGCCGCGCGGTCGAGCACGGAGGAGGTACAACAATGCGCATCGGTGTGCCGAAGGAAATCAAGAACCACGAATATCGCGTCGGCCTGACCCCTGACAGCGTCCGGGAACTGGTGGCCAATGGCCATGAGGTGCTGGTCGAGACCGGGGCGGGGCAGGGCATCGGCGCGGACGATGCCGATTATCAGGCCGCCGGCGCGGGGATCGCCGCGACCGCGGCCGAGGTCTTCGAGGCCTCGACGATGATCGTCAAGGTGAAGGAGCCGCAGGCGGCCGAGCGGGCGATGCTGCGGCCGGACCACCTGCTCTTCACCTATCTGCATCTGGCGCCGGATGCGGCGCAGACCGCCGATCTCGTCAAGTCGGGCGCCACCTGCATCGCCTATGAGACCGTCACCGACGGGCGCGGCGGGCTGCCGCTGCTGGCGCCGATGTCGCAGGTCGCCGGCCGGCTGTCGGTGCAGGCGGGCGCGACCGCGCTGGAGCGGGCGCATGGCGGCGCCGGCGTGCTACTCGGCGGCGTGCCGGGCGTGGCGCCGGCCAAGGTGGTGGTGATCGGCGGCGGCGTCGTCGGCGCCCATGCGATCACCATGGCGCTCGGCCTTGGCGCCGACGTGACCGTCCTCGACCGGTCCATCGACGTGCTGGGCAGCCTCTCGGCGCGCTTCGGCGCTGCGCTGCGCACGGTCTATTCGACCCGCTCGGCGGTGGAGCAATATGTGCTGGAGGCGGATCTGGTGATCGGCGCGGTGCTGGTGCCGGGAGCGGCGGCGCCGAAGCTCGTCACCGCCGACCATGTGCGGCGGATGAAGGCCGGTTCGGTGCTGGTGGATGTCGCCATCGACCAGGGCGGCTGCTTTGAGACCTCGCATGCCACCACCCATGCCGAGCCGACCTATGTGGTCGACGGGGTGGTGCATTACTGTGTCGCGAACATGCCGGGCGCGGTGCCGCGCACCTCGACCTATGCGCTCAACAACGCGACGCTGCCCTTCACCCTGGCGCTCGCCAACAACGGCTACGCCAAGGCGCTGGCGGACAACCCGCATCTGATGAACGGGCTGAACGTCCACGCCGGTCATGTGACCTGCGAGGCGGTGGCGACGGCGCTCGGCTACGACTATGTCGCGCCGGCCAAGGCGCTGGCCAGCGGCATCTCCGCCGCCGCCTGATCGCGGCCGCAGGGCTGAACGCAGCAAGGCCGGCCAGGATCCCTGGCCGGCCTTCAGTTTGCTTACAAACCCCTCGTTTTTTCATGAGACTCGAAAACGAGGGGTTTTGATTCCGATATGTTCACGGTCTGAATCTGTGACGTTCCGTGAATCTCAGGCGTTTCGGAGTGCCTCCGAGGTTTGTCAGCAGTCTGAAGGCCGGCCAGGATCCCTGGCCGGCCTTGCTTGTGTGCGAACTTTTGGAACCGCGACCTAGGGGCAGGCCACATAGTGGCGACGGCCGTAGCGGTCGGTGGTGACGCAGTTGCGGGGTGTGGTGGCCGAGCCGATCACCGCGCCGCTGGCGCCGCCAATGGCACCGCCCACGAGTGCACCGCCGACATCGCCCGTTGCGGCGGCTCCGATGGCAGCGCCGGTGGCGGCGCCGAGGCCGCCGCCGACCAGCGCGCGGTCACGCTGGCTGTCGGCCTGACAGGCGGCAATCAGCAGGGTCGCCGCCGTAACGATCACGATCTTATTCATCAAATTCGCCTCCGATTGGTTGGCCGGACTGCGTTTCGCGAGAAACGCATGCACCACCGCAACGGTCGGCCGAAGCTTGCGTTGCGGCGGTCAGGCATGTCCCTCTCGGGCGGGCGAGGTCGCCTCTTACGGGCAGGCAACCCGGTAGCGACGGCCGTAGCGGTCGGTCGCGATGCAGTTCTTCGGCGTGGTGGCCGAGCCGACCATGGCACCGCCGACACCGCCGATGACACCGCCGACCAGTGCGCCGCCGACATCGCCGGTCGCCGCCGCGCCGATCACCGCGCCGGTCGCGGCACCGAGGCCGCCACCGACCAGCGCGCGGTCACGCTGGCTGTCGGACTGGCACGCCGCCAGCAGAAGGGCCGTTGCACCCACGAGAACAATCCTGACCATTTTTCAACTCCTCACATGTCCAAAGGTTCCGGCGACTGTCGCCTCCCGACAGGCCCTTCAGCAGGGAGGGTCGGAGTCTCCCTTGCGTTGCTGCCTATCTGAGCATCAAAACCGGGATCAGTCTAGCGCCAGGCTGAGGCGAAGCTGTGACGTAGATCATTGGACGGCGGTTCTTTTCCACCTGCGGTTAACGGAGCGGCATCATTGCCTTCGCAGCCGGGTAAGGAGGCCGAGGGTCGAGCTGTCGCGCCCCGTCGCCGGCTCCCGTCCGTCCAGCATCGGCAGCAACTCGTTGGCCAGCACCTTGCCGAGTTCGACGCCCCACTGGTCGAAGGAGTTGATGTTCCAGACGGCGCCTTCGACGAAGACCCGGTGCTCGTAAAGGGCAATGAGCCGGCCGAGGGCGCGCGGCGTCAGCCGGTCGTGGACGATGGTCAGCGACGGCCGGTTGCCGGGAAACTCCTTGTGCGGGGCAAGGCGGGCGACTTCCGCCACCGACTTGCCCTCGGCGATCAGCAGCGCCTCGGCCTCTTCGCGCGTGCGCCCGTTCATCAAAGCTTCCGACTGGGCGAGACAGTTTGCCACCAGCAGGGCGTGGTGATGGGCAAGGTCCGGTTCGTGCCCGTTTGCGGCGACGATGAACTCGCAGGGAATCACATCCGTGCCCTGATGCAGGAGCTGGTAGAAGGCGTGCTGACCGTTGGTGCCCGGCTCGCCCCAGACCAGCGGCCCGGTGGCGCAGTCGACCGGCTCGCCGGCCAGCGTCACGCGCTTGCCGTTGGACTCCATGTCGAGCTGTTGCAGATAGGCGGGCAGGCGGGCGAGGCGCTGGTCGTAGGGAAGGATGGCGCGGGCGGGAAAGCCGCAGACATTGCGGTGCCAGATGCCGGCAAGGGCGAGCAGCACCGGCAGGTTTTCCATCGCCTCCGCCTCGCGGAAATGGCGGTCGAGCGCATGCGCGCCCTCCAGGAAGCTCGCGAAATTCTCCGCGCCGATGGCGATCATCACCGGCAGGCCGATGGCCGACCACACGGAATAGCGCCCGCCCACCCAGTCCCAGAAGCCGAAGACCCGCGCCGCGTCGATGCCGAAGGCGCCGACCTTGTCGAGAGCCGTCGAGACGGCGGCGAAATGCGCGCCGACGGCGTCTTCCCCCAGCGCCTTGACGATCCACTGCCGCGCGGTGCGGGCGTTGGTCATCGTCTCGATGGTGGTGAAGGTCTTGGACGCGACGATGGCCAGGGTGGTGCGGGGATCGAGCCCCTTCAGCGTGTCGGCGATATGGGCGCCGTCGACATTCGAGACGTAATGCAGGCGCGGACCGTCGGCGAAGGGAGCGAGGGCCGCCGTCACCATCGCCGGGCCGAGATCTGACCCGCCGATACCGATGTTGACGACGTCGGTGAAGGGCCGGCCGGCGGCGGAGAGAATCGAGCCGTCGCGGATGCCGCGGGCGAAGGCCTCCATCTGCGCCAGCGTCGTGCGGACGCTCGGCATGACGTCGCGGCCGTCGAGGAGAACGGGCGCCTCGCCCCGGCTGCGCAGGGCGATATGCAGGACCGCGCGGGCCTCCGTCGCGTTGATCGGCTCGCCGGCGAACATCGCCGCGCGGCGGTCTTCCATGCCGCGTTCCCGGGCGAAGGCGGCGAGGCCTGCGATCGTGTCGCGGTCCCAGTGCAGTTTCGACAGGTCGAGGAGCATGTCCTCGAAGCCGAAGGACAGGGCGTCGAACCGGCCGGGATCCTCGGCGAAGAGACGGCGCAGGCCGGTGGCGCGCAAGCTCTCCGCCCGCTGCTTCAGGTCTTGCGGGAGTGCGGGCCCGGTCATGATCATCCTCCTCCTTGTTGGGTCCGGTATGTCGTCCGGTGTGTCGTCCGAGGTATCGTTCGGGCCGGTTCGCGCGTCAGACGAACAGCACCGTACAATACCAGCCATAGGCGGCAAGCAGGGCGAGCCCCACCAGCCTCGGCACGCGCGGGGCGACCGCCAGCAGTGCGGCGATGACAAGGGTGACCGCGAGCATCACCGGGATGTCGAAGCGCGCCATCTGCGGCGCGACGGGGATCGGAGCGAGCGCGGCGGTCACGCCCAGAATGCCGAGAATGTTGAAAATGTTCGAGCCGACCACGTTGCCGACGGCGATTTCCGGCTGACGCTTCATCGCCGCGACGACGGAGGTCGCAAGCTCCGGCAGGCTGGTGCCGACTGCGACGATGGTGAGGCCGATGACCGCATCGGGGACGCCGATCCTGACGGCGAGGCTCGTCGCACCCTGGACGAGGAAGTCCGCCCCGAAGACCAGCGCCGCAAGGCCCGCGGCGATGAAGCCGAGCATCTGCCAGAGCGTCAGGGCGGTTCCGGTGTCGGGAAGCGTCGCCCCTTGCGAGCGGCCGCGGATCGCGCTGTAGGTGAGATAGGCCGCCAGCAGGGCCAGGAAGAGCAGGCCGTGCCAGGGGCGAAGGACCCCGCCGGGGGCGATGAGCGCGAGCAGCGCGGCGCTCGCCAGCATGGCGAGAAGGTCGCGCCGAAGGCCGGGCAGGCGCGAGGACAGCGGCGCGACGACGAGGGTGAGGCCGAGGATCAGCAGGATGTTGGCGGTGTTGGAGCCGACGACATTGCCGATGGCGATGTCGGGCAGGCCCGCCAGGGCGGCATTGAGCGAGACCAGCAGTTCCGGCATGGAGGTGCCGAAGCCGACGACGGTCAGGCCGATAAGCAGCGGGGAGATGCGCAGGCGTGCGGCGAGCACCACCGCGCCCCGCACCAGAAAGTCGCCGCCGAGGAACAGCAGGGCGAGACCGAGGCCGACGAGAGCCATATCGATGAGCATGGGGGAGCCGATCCGGGGCGCCGCGGCGGCAGGCTGCGCGAGGAACCCAAAAAGGCGATCCGGCTGCCGCGACCGGCGACCCATATCCGCAGGAGTGCGCCGCCGGACAGGCCGGACCGGCAGGCGCATCGATGGGAACTGCGATCAGCCCGCAGGCTGTGCCGTGTCCTCGGCAAGCCTCTCGCGCTCGCTGGCGGCAAGGGCGAGCTCGCCGCGGATCGCCAGGGTGGCGAGGCGCCAGGTGGCCCAGGCGGCGCCGGGGACAAGCAGAACGGCAAGGGAGATGGTGCCTGCCGAGCCGAGCGACAGGATGCCGATGAAGGCCCAGAGGACACCGAGGGTCAGGGTCCAGATCTCGGCGGAAAACAGCAGCACGGCGGAAATCACGACGACATAGAAGGTAAACCCCGGTCGGACGCCGGTCCGACGGGTGGCCACCACCGGAGCGGTGGTGTTCGATGAGCTCGACATGGGAGACAGCCTCGCGAAATGCGGATCTGGCGATCCGCGACCCGAAGCAGATGGGAGCGGGCACAGGGTCCCGCAAGATCGCCGAACAGTCGGAGGCGGGAATATTTTCCGCCAAGGTCTGCTCCCTTCCTCGTCCGGTGCTGCGGTTCAGGCCGACAGGCTTGCCGCCTGGCGGGCGCGCGCCTCGATGCCGTCCCAGTCCTCGGCGGCGATGGCGTCGGGCCCGGCGATCCACGAGCCGCCGACACACACGACGTTGGGCAGGGCGAGATAGGTCGGGGCGCTCGTTTCGGTGATGCCGCCGGTCGGGCAGAAGCGCGCGGCCGGCAGCGGCGAGGCGAGCGACTTCAACAGGTTGGCGCCGCCGACCGCCTCGGCCGGGAACAGCTTCAGCCGCGAATAGCCGGCCTCCAGCAGCTTCATCACTTCCGAGGCGGTGGCACTGCCCGGCAGCAGCGGCACGTCATGGCCGGCGGCCGCTGCGAGCAGCCGGTCGGTGGCGCCGGGCGAGACGACGAAGGTGGCCCCCGCCTCGACGGCGGCCTGGTATTGCGCGGCATCGAGCACGGTGCCGGCACCGACGAAGGCGCCTTCCACTTCGCTCGCGACAGCCCGGATCGCCTCCAGTGCCTTTGGCGTGCGCAGGGTGATCTCGATGGCCGGCAACCCGCCGCGCACCAGCGCGCGGGCCATCGGCACGGCCTTTGCGGGGTCGTCGACGATCAGCACCGGGATGACCGGCGCGGCCTGCATGATCTGGTCGAGGCGTTCGGTGTTCTGGCTGGTGGCCATAAGATCAGTCTCCGTGAAGGTCGGCGTCAGGCGGCGAAGCCGTGAGTGCCGAAGACATGAGCGCCCTGGTCGGCGGGGCCGGCAAAGGCGCGGAAGGCGGCGAAGAGGTCGCGGCCGACGCCGTGCTGATGGACCGAAAGGTCGGCGGTGGCCGGCGTGCGGGCGGCGAATTCCGCCGCATCGACCAGCACTTCGAGCCGCCCGGCGGGCGCATCGACGCGCAGGAGATCGCCGTCGCGGATGCGGGCGATAGGGCCGCCGTCGACGGCCTCCGGCGTGACATGGATCGCCGCCGGCACCTTGCCGGAGGCGCCCGACATGCGCCCGTCAGTGACCAGCGCGACCTTGATGCCGCGGTCCTGCAACACGCCGAGCGCCGGCGTCAGCTTGTGCAGTTCCGGCATGCCGCAGGCGCGCGGGCCCTGGAAGGGCAGCACGGCGATGAAGTCGGAGGTCAGCTCTCCCGCCTTGAAGGCGGCCTGCAGGGCCTCCTGCGAGGCGAAGACGCGGGCCGGGGCCTCGACCACCCGCCGCTCGGGGGCGACGGCGGAGACCTTGATCACCGCGCGGCCGAGATTGCCGTCCAAAACGGTGAGGCCGCCGTTCTTCTGGAACGGTTCCTTTGCGGTCGACAGGACCTTGGGATCGCCGCTGTCGCGGGTCGCCGGCACCCAGGCAACGCCGCCCTCGTCGGTCAGCCGCGCCTCGACCGTATAGGCATCGAGGCCGGTGCCGTTGACCGTGCGCACGTCGCGGTGCAGCAGGCCGGCCTCCAGCAATTCGCCGATCAGGTAGCCCATGCCGCCGGCCGCCTGGAAGTGGTTCACATCCGCCATCCCGTTCGGATAGATCCGGGCGATCAGCGGCACCGCGTCGGAGAGGTCGGAAATGTCGTCCCAGGTCAGGCGGATGCCGGCGGTGGCGGCGATGGCGACCAGATGCAGGGTGTGGTTGGTGGAGCCGCCGGTGGCGTGCAGGCCGACGACGCCGTTGACGATGGCGCGCTCGTCGATCATCTCGCCGACCGGCGTATAGGCATTGCCGAGCGCGGTCAGCGCCAGCGCGCGCTTGGTCGCCTCGCGGGTCAGCGCGTCGCGCAGCGGCGTGTTGGGATGGACGAAGCTGGCGCCCGGCAGGTGCAGGCCCATGATCTCCATCAGCATCTGGTTGGAATTGGCGGTGCCGTAGAAGGTACAGGTGCCCGGCGAATGGTAGGACTTGCTCTCCGCCTCCAGCAGTTCGGCGCGGCCGATCTTGCCTTCCGCGTAGAGCTGGCGGGTCTTGGCCTTCTCGTCGTTGGACATGCCGGTGGGCATCGGACCGGCCGGCACGAAGACCGCCGGCAGATGGCCGAAGGACAGCGCCCCGATCATCAGGCCGGGAACGATCTTGTCGCAGATGCCGAGGAAGACGGCGGCGTCGAACATCTGGTGCGACAGGCCGATGGCCGTCGACATGGCGATCACGTCGCGGGAGAACAGCGACAGTTCCATGCCGGCCTGGCCCTGCGTGACGCCGTCGCACATCGCCGGAACGCCGGCGGCGACCTGGGCGACGGCGCCGGCCTCGCGGGCCGCGTCGCGGATCAGGCCGGGGAAGCGCTCATAGGGCTGATGCGCCGACAGCATGTCGTTGTAGGCGGTGATGATGCCGAGGTTCGGCACCACGTCGCCGGCCAGCCGCTCCTTGTCAGTGATCCCGCAGGCGGCAAAGCCATGGGCAAGGTTGCCGCAGGACAGCGTCGAGCGACGCGGGCCGTTTTCGGCAGCAAGGCGGATGCGCTCCAGATATTGGGCGCGGCTGTCGCGGCTGCGCTCAATGATGCGCTCGGTGACGGCGGCGATGGTGGAATGAAGGCTCATGGCGGTTTCCGTCCTTTCGGTTGCGGTCTGTCCGGCGGGAGTGGCCCGGATGGCTCACTTCGGATGACCGGCGATCCTGTTGGACCGGCAGGCGATGCCTGTTCCGGCACGACGTTTAAATCGATTTAATTTCCCGTTCAACCGGGATGCGTTCACCGCATCCCGGCAAGTTCGTTCGTTCAGATCAGGTCCTCGAACCAGGTGCGGCCGTCGCGCTCGATCAGGGCGATGGCGGCGGAGGGCCCCCATGTCCCTGACGTGTAGCCCTTTGGCGGTTCCTTCAAGGTCGACCAGGCCTGCAGGATCGGATCGATCCAGGCCCAGGCCGCCTCGACCTCGTCGCGGCGCATGAACAGGGTCTGGTTGCCGCGGATGACGTCCATGATCAGCCGCTCATAGGCGTCCGGATTGCGCACGGCGAAGGCCTTGGCGAAGGACATGTCGAGCGGCACCTGGCGCAGGCGCATGCCGCCGGGGCCGGGGTCCTTGATCATCACCTGCATGCGCACGCCCTCGTCCGGCTGCAGGCGGATGACCAGCCGGTTCGGAGAGATCGCGCCGGCTTCCTCGCCGAAGATCGAATGCGGGATCGGGTGGAACTGGACGACGATTTCCGAGACGCGGGCGGCGAGGCGCTTGCCGGTGCGCAGGTAGAAGGGAACGTTGGCCCAGCGCCAGTTGGCGATCTCCGCCTTCACCGCGACGAAGGTCTCGGTCTGCGAGGCCGGGTCGTTCAACTCCTCCAGATAGCCGGGCACGGCGCCGCCGGACGAGGCGCCGGCGCGGTACTGGCCGCGCACCGTGGCGCGGGCGGCGAGATCGGCATCCATCGGTTTCAGCGCCTTGAGCACCTTCAGCTTTTCGTCGCGCACCGAATCCGCATCCATCGACTCGGGCGGCTCCATGGCGACCAGGCAGAGGAGCTGGAGAATGTGGTTCTGCACCATGTCGCGCATGGCGCCGGCGGTGTCGTAATAGCCGGCGCGGCCCTCGACGCCGAGCGCCTCGGCGACGGTGATCTGCACATGGTCGATATGCGCGGCGTTCCACAGCGGCTCGAACAGCGCATTGGCGAAGCGCAGGGCCATCAGGTTCTGCACCGTCTCCTTGCCGAGATAGTGGTCGATGCGGAAGATCTGGTCCTCGCGGAACACCGCGCCGATCGAGGCATTGACCTCGCGGGCGGAGGCGCCGTCCTTGCCGATCGGCTTTTCGATGACGACGCGGGCAAGTTCCGTGGCAAGGCCGTGGGTGCCGATGCGCTCGCAGATCGGTCCGAAGAAATCCGGCGAGACGGCGAGATAGAAGGCGCGCACCACCTCCTCGCGGCCGGACAGGGCGGCGGCGAGGTCCGGCCAGCCGCGGTCCCCGGCGGCGTCCGCCGCGATATAGGACAGGCGGTCGAGGAAGCGGGCCAGCGAGTGGGGCTCGACGTCGGAGACGTGCTCGCCGATCGCCTGCCGCGCGAACTCGCGGTAGTCGCTGATCGACATCTCGCGCCGCGAACAGGCGAGGATGCGCGCGTCGTCCGGGAGCTGGCCGTCGAGATCGCGGTGGTAGAGGGCAGGCAGCAGTTTCCGGTGAGCGAGATCGCCGGTGGCGCCGAAAACGATCAGGTCAAACGGGGCGACTTCGATGACGCGCGCGGCCATGGCGGTCCTTTCACTTGTGCGGTTTCGCCCTCAGGCGGCGAGTTCGGCACGGCGGGGGAGGTCCGCTCCGCGCCGGGTACAGGTAATGGCAGAGGCTCTGCCTGCATACTCCAGAAGATCGGCGAGCGCGTCTTCCCCAAGGCCCGAAAGCCCGGCGCGGCTGCGCGCGGCGGTGTCTCCAAGGCGCGCGAGCAGCGCCGCCTGGAACGTGTCGCCGGCTCCGACCGTGTCGGCGACCGTGACGGGACGGCCGGCAACGCTTGCCGTCGAGATCGCGGTGAAGGCGCTCGCGCCCTCCCGCCCCCGCGTGACGACGACCAGCGCCGGGCCTCTGGCGAGCCAGTCGCGCGCCAGCTCGGCCGGGTCGGTGCCCGGATAGAGCGTCTGCGCGTCCTCGGCGCTGATCTTCAACAGGTCGACATGCGGCAACAGGTCGTCGAGCCGGCCGCGCCAGGCGGCAAGGTCGGCAACGACCGTGGGCCGGATGTTCGGATCATAGGCGACGAGGCGCCGGCCATGTTCACGCCGCACCAGGTGCAGCAGGGCGTCGCCGACCGGCGGCACGAGCGCCGAGAACGAGCCGAGATGGATCGTGTCGATGCCCTCCGCAAGCGCCGGCAGGTCACCCGGCGTGACGAGACGGTCGGCGGCGCCCTCGCCATAGAAGGAATAGGCCGGGCTGCCCGAGGCATCGAGGCCGACGACGCTGAGGGTGGTCAGGGCGTCGCTGTCGATGACGAGGGAGGTATCGACGCCCTCCCGCTCCAGCGCCGCCTTGAGACGGCGGCCGAAGAAGTCGCGCGACAGGCCGCCGAAATAGGCGACCGGCACTTCGAGCCGCGCAAGGCCGATGGCGACGTTGAAGGGCGAGCCGCCGATGCGGGCATCGAGGGTCAGCGTCCCGCCGTCGCCGTCCTCGGCGAACAGGTCGAACAGCGCTTCGCCGCAGACGAGGATCATTGCGCGGGGCTCCTTCGGGATGTCGTGCCGGGGTCGTCGAGAACCATCCCGGCGATGGCCTCAAGGACGCCGTCGGCGAGGGGGAGGTCGGGATTTGCGTAAGCTTCGAGATTGGCCGTCCGCTCGGCCGGCGCCTGTTTGAACATGTGGTTGACGCCGTCAAGGCGCACGAGGCGCGCATCGCGGCGGGCGGCGGCGAGCGCCTCGGCGTCGGCCATCGTCACCTGCAGGTCGGTCGTGCCCTGCAGGATCAGGACGGGGAGCTCGGTCGCGGCGATCATCTTCGCCGGATCGTGGGCGAGCAGGTCGATCACATAGGGCTGCACCGAGGGGCGAAAGATCCCGGCAAGCTGCGGGTTGACGTTGGAAAGATCGGCCGGACGGCCGGCCTCCAGCTTTGACAGGATGGCTTCGAGCGCGTCCAGCGTCGGCTGGCGCAGCGGGCTTTCGGGCAGGTTCGCGCGGAACTGTTCGCGCAGCAGGGCGCCAAGCGGACGGCCCGGGGTCGCGGCCAGCACCAGGCCGCAGATGCCTTCGGGGCGGGAGCTCGCCGCCTTCAGCGCCACGAGGCCGCCCTCGCTGTGGCCGAGGATCCAGACGCAGGGCGCGCCGGTTCTCTCGCGCAGGACCTTGATCCAGGCATGGGCGTCGTCGGCATAGGCGGCCAGCGTCACGTCTTCAGGGTCGCTCACGGCCTCGCTGCTGTGGTTGAGCCCGCGCTTGTCGACGCGGGCGGAGGCGATGCCGCGGGCGGCGAGCCCTTCCGCCAGCAGCCGCAGCGTCGCGGCGCGGATGCCGGGGAACTGGTTGCCGTCGCGGTCGCTGGTGCCCGAGCCGGGGATCATCAGCACCACCGGAGCGCCAGCCCCGGCCGGGCCCGCGAGGAGGCCGCGCAGCGGTCCCTGCGGGCCGGGCGCCTCGATCTCGGCGGCCGAGGCCGCTGCGAGCGAGGCGGCCAGCACGGCGGCGGTCAGCAACAGGCGCATCCAGGTGGGCCTCCGGGGTCTCAGGCCGCCACGGCCTGCGGCGGTTCCATCGCGCCGGTCATGATGGCGACGGCGTCCGACATGGAGAAGTCGTTCGGTCTTATGACACAGGCACGACGCCCGAGGCGATGGATATGGATGCGGTCGGCGACCTCGAAGACATGCGGCATGTTGTGCGAGATCAGCACGATAGGCAGGCCACGCGCCTTCACGTCGCGGATCAGGTCGAGGACCTTGCGGCTTTCCTTGACGCCGAGGGCGGCGGTCGGCTCGTCCATGATCACCACCTTGGAGCCGAAGGCGGCGGCGCGGGCCACGGCGACGCCCTGGCGCTGGCCGCCGGACAGGGTCTCCACCGCCTGGTTGATGTTCTGGATGGTCATCAGCCCGAGCTCGGACAGCTTCTCGCGGGCGATCTTCTCCATCGCCTTGCGGTCGAGCTTGCGCAGGTATTTGCCCATCCAGCCGGGGTGGCGCAGCTCGCGGCCCATGAACAGATTGTCGGCAATCGACAGGGCCGGCGACAGGGCGAGATTCTGGTAGACCGTCTCGATGCCGGCCTCGCGCGCCTGCATCGGCGAGGTGAACTGGACCGGCCGACCGTCGAGCCGGATCTCGCCCTCGTCCGGCACGACCGCGCCGGAGATTGCCTTGATCAGGGTCGACTTGCCGGCGCCGTTGTCGCCGATCACGGCGAGGATCTCGCCGGGATAGAGATCGAAGTCCGCCCGGTCGAGGGCGACGACGCGGCCATAGCGCTTGACGAGGCCGCGGGCGGTGAGGATCGGTTCGCGGGTCATGCTGCAACCTTTCTGATCCACTGGTCGATGGCGACGGCGGCGATGATCAGCACGCCGATCAGCAGATAGGTCCATTGCGGGTCGGTGCCGATCAGGCGCAGGCCGAGCGAGAAGACGCCGACGATGAGCGCGCCGAACAGCATGCCGAGGATCGAGCCGCGTCCGCCGAAGAGCGAGATGCCGCCGATCACCACGGCGGTGATGGATTCGATGTTGGTGAACTGGCCGCTGGTCGGCGAGACCGAGCCGAGCCGGCCGATCATCGCCCAGCCGGCAATCGCGCAGATGAGACCGGCGAGCGTATAGACCGAGATGCGGATGCGGGAGACGCGCACGCCAGCGAGTTCGGCGGCGTCCGGGTCATCGCCTATCGCATAGACATGCCGTCCCCAGGCGGTGTGGTTGAGCACGTAGTTCAGCACCAGAACCAGCACCAGCATGGCGATCACGCCATAGGTGAAGACGGCGCCGCCGATGGTGAACTTCTCGCCGAAGAACTGGAGGATCGGCGCATTTGCCTCGATGTCCTGGCTGCGGATCGTCTCGTTGGCCGAATACAGGAAGTTGGTTGCCAGCACGATCTGCCACATGCCGAGCGTGACGATGAAGGGCGGCAGGCGCATCCAGGCGACAAGGGCGCCGTTGATGAAGCCGCACAAGGCGCCGCAGGCGAGGCCGCACAGCACCGCGATCTCGGCCGGAAGCCCGTAGCGGAAGGTGAACTGGCCCATCACCACCGACGACAGGACCATGATCGCGCCGACCGACAGGTCGATGCCGGCGGTGAGGATCACCAGCGACTGGGCGCAGCCGACGATGCCGACAATGGCGACCTGCTGCAGGATCAGGGTCAGGGTGAAGGGCGAGAAGAATTTCGAGCCGAGCAGGATGCCGAAGACCACCAGCGACAGCAGCAGCACGATCAGCGGCACGAATTCCGGCCGGGCGTGCAGGCGGTGCTGGATGCGGTCGATCAGCGGCCGGTCGGCGCGCGCGAAGGCGGCGACCTGCGTCGAACTCCCGGCAAGGCCTTTCTCGAAGTCGTCTTTCGCGGATGTCTGTGCGTCGCTCATTGGGTCTCCTCCCCCGCAACCTTACCCGGCCCCGCAACCTTGCCCGGACTTCCATGCCGGCGATGGGTGCCAGCGGATCGTCCGCGCGGGGCGGGTGCCGTCCCGCGCGGAGCTTTCCTCAGTACCTGGTGCCGGGCATCAGCCCCAGCACTTGTCCAGACCTTCCTTGGTGTCGATGGAGGGTACGCCCTCCGCCGGCCGGTCGGTGACGAGTGCCACGCCCGTGTCGAAGAAGGTCTTGCCCGGCGTCGGCTCCGGTTTGGCGCCGGTGTCGGCGAAGGTCTTGATCGCCTCGATGCCGAGCGAGGCCATCAGCAGCGGATACTGCTGCGAGGTGGCGCCGATGACGCCGTCGACGACATTCTTGACGCCCGGGCAGCCGCCGTCGACGGAGACGATCAGCACGTCCTTCTCGCGGCCCATCGCCTTCAGCGCCTCATAGGCACCGGCGGCGGCCGGCTCGTTGATCGTGTAGACGACGTTGATCATCGGATCCTTGGTCAGAAGGTTCTCCATGGCGCGGCGGCCGCCTTCCTCGTTGCCGGCGGTCACGTCGTTGCCGACGATGCGCGGATCGTCCTCATCGCCCCAGCGGTTCGGGTCCTTCACGTCGATGCCGAAGCCGGTCAGGAAGCCCTGGTCGCGCAGCACGCCGACGGAGGGCTGGCTGACGGCGAGGTCGAGCATGGCGATCTTGGCATCCGCCGCCGCATCGCCGAGGGTGGCGAGGGCCCACTGGCCGATCAGTTCGCCAGCCTTGAAGTTGTCGGTGGCGAAGGTCGCATCGGCCGCGTCGATCGGCTCCAGCGGCGTGTCGAGGGCGATCACCAGGATGCCGGCGTTGCGCGCCTGCCTGACGCTGTCGACGATCGCCTTGGTGTCGGAGGCGGTGATCAGGATGCCCTTGGCGCCGTCGGCGATGCAGGTCTCGATGGCGGCGACCTGACTCTCGTGGTCGCCGTCGATCTTGCCGGCATAGGACTTCAGTTGGATGCCGAGTTCGGCCGCCTTGGCGGTGGCGCCTTCCTTCATCTTGACGAAGAACGGATTGGTGTCGGTCTTGGTGACCAGGCAGGCCGTGATGTCGGCGCCGAGCGCCGGAGTGGCCGCGGCCATGCCGAGCACGGTGCCGGCGAGCATCAGTTTCCTAAGCATGTCAGTTCCTCCCAGTTGGTTTGCGATCGCGTCGCAGGCCGTCCGGCTCCTCATGCCGGGCGGCCATCCTGTGCGGACTCGATGTCCTTTCGCGCCTTGCGCGCGGCGGCATCGGCGGCACCCTGTTTGCCCTCGTTCGCGGTCAGGATCGCGGTGCGGGGCGAATAGTTGAAGAAGATCGGCAGGTTGGCGGCGCCGGCGGCACCCGCGTCCTGGCCGAAGGAGCCGCGCTGCAGGCGCGGCGGCACGCGCGACTGCGGCGCGGCCAGCGCCAGCGCGCGGGTCAACTCGTCGATCAGCCGCTGCGGCAGGCCGCCGTCGATGTCGAAGTCGATGACGACGAGCGGCACGTCGATCAGCGAGATCGCCGACCAGATCGCCGGCGTCAGCGCGGCGACACAGTCGGCAAGCCACTCCTCGACCGCCGGGTGGTTGCTTTCCACGGCCCGCTCGAGATCGTCCCGCGTCTCGGCGACGATACCGTGATGGGCAAGGTGGCGCTTCAGCGCCGAGAGCGAGGCGCGGGTCAGCAGGATGTCCATCTCGCCGCGCGGCGCCGGGGCGGAGGCGAGGCGGCTGCGCGGCACCGGGATCATCGCGACGTCGCCGGCATTGCCCCGCACGCCCTTGACGCAGTCGCCGCCATAGACGACGCCGCCGCCGATGGCGGGGCCGAGGAACAGGTAGAGGAAATCGTCGGCATGGCGGCCGGCCCCGGAAAACAGCTCGGCGATGGCGGCGGCGGTGCCGTCGTTTTCGGAGAAGACCGGGAAGTCGATGGCGTCCTGCAGGAGTTGCTTGAAGTCGATGTCGTCCCACAGGTGGAAGTTCGCCCTCGGCAGGCCGAGTTCATGCAGCCAGGAGCCGAGGTTGAACGGCATGGCGACGCCGACCCCGGCGATGCGCGCATGTTCTTCCGGCGAGACGAGACGCAGCAGGCTGGCGATGTCGCGGGCGACGATGTCGACCACCCGCTCGGGTTCGGGCAGGAAGCGGTCATGCGACTGGCGGCCGATGATGCGGCCGGAAAAGTCCGCCAGCACCGTCTCGATCGAGGTCCGGTCGATACGCACGCCGAAGCCGTAGGCCCCCGTCGCCGACAGGCGCAGCATCGTCGCCGGCTGACCGCGGCCGCCGTCGTGCCGCTTGCCCAGGGTCTCGATCAGGCCGCTGGTCGTCAGGTCCTGGATGATGCCGCCGATGGCGGCGTTGGTGAGCTGGGCAAGGCGCGCGAGATCGGCCTTGGACGCCTCGCCGACCCGGCGCAGCACCTGCAGCACGATGCGCTCGTTGTAGCGGCGCAACTGAACGGAATTCGATCCCTGTCCGACAAGCGGGCGCCTGGCCACCTCGACTGTCCTCCCCTGGTCCGCTTCCGCCTCTGCCGGGCGGATCGTCATGCGGTTTTATTTCTTTCAGTTGATTTATTAATTATCGGAATGGGGACCTTGTCAATCCGCTTTCCGTGCTGCATCGCGGAATCCGCAACGTCGGGTGGTGCTGGCGCGCCCTGCCGCGCTTGTGCCATGCTTGAATGCGAGGCAGGGTGCAGGGATCGCACGCCAGGGAGCAGAACATGCCGAACATGATGGAAACACGCAGCTTTCTGGAGCGGGCGATCGCCGCCGGGCGAGGGGAGATCCCGGCCGATCTGGTCTTGCGCAACGTTCGGCTGTTCTCCATCCTCGACGGATCGCTGACGGACACGGATGTGGCGATTGTCGGCGAGCGGATCGTCGGAACACACGGCCGTTATCGCGGCGAACGGGAAATCGACGGGGCCGGCCGCATCGTCGTACCGGGCTTCATCGACACCCATCTGCATGTCGAATCGTCGCTGGTGACGCCGCTGGAATTCGACCGCTGCGTGCTGCCGCACGGGGTGACGACGGCGATCTGCGACCCGCATGAGATCGCCAATGTGCTCGGCGCTGCCGGCCTTCGCTATTTCCTCGATGCGTCCGAGCGCACGCTGATGGACCTCAGGGTCAACCTCTCGTCCTGCGTGCCGGCGACCGCCTTCGAGACGGCCGGCGCGCGGCTGGAGATCGAGGATCTCGAGCCGTTCCGCGCCCATCCCAAGGTCATCGGCCTTGCCGAATTCATGAATTTTCCCGGCGTGCTCGCCGGCGATCCCGGCGCGATCGCCAAGCTGGCGGCGTTCCAGGACGGCCATATCGACGGGCATGCGCCGCTCTTGTCGGGGCTTGATCTCAACGGCTATCTCGCCGCGCGCATCCGCACCGACCATGAGGCAACCACGGCAGCGGAAGCGCGCGAGAAGCTCGCCAAGGGCATGACCATCCTGATCCGGGAAGGCTCGGTGTCGAAGGATCTGGAGGCGCTGGCCGAGATCCTGACGCCGGACACCTCCTCCTTCGTCTGCCTGTGCACCGACGACCGCAACCCGCTCGATATCGCCGAGGAAGGTCATCTCGACAGCATGATCCGGCGGCTGATCGCCCGCGGCGCCCGGCCCTGCGATGCCTATCGGGCGGCGAGCTGGTCGGCGGCGGTGGCCTTCGGCTTGCGCGACCGGGGCCAGGTGGCGCCGGGCTGGCGCGCCGATCTCGTGCTGCTCGACGATCTGGAAGACTGCCGGGTTCATTCGGTGATCGCCGGCGGGCGGCCGGTCGACGAGGAAGCCTTCGCCGCGCGCGCGCCACTGCAACCGGTCGGGCTCGACAGCGTCCGCCTGCAGCGGCCGGTAATCGCGGCGGATTTCAGGATCGCGGCGTCCGGAGAGAACGAGACCGCCGTCATCGGCGTGGTGCCGGGCCGGATCATCACCGAACGCCTGTCGCGCAGCCTGCCGGCGGGGGAGGGCGGGTTGCAGGCCGATCCGGCGTCCGATGTCGCCAAGGTGGCGGTGGTGGAGCGGCACGGCAGGAACGGCAATATCGGCCGCGGCTTCGTCTCCGGCTTCGGCCTCCAGGGCGGGGCGATTGCCTCCTCCGTCGGCCATGACAGCCACAATATCTGCGTCGTCGGCTGCGACGACGCCTCGATGGCGACGGCGGTCAACCGGATCGCCGAGCTGCAGGGCGGCTTCGTCGTGGCGCGCGGCGAGACGGTGATGGCGGAACTGGCCTTGCCGGTCGCCGGATTGATGAGCCTTGCCTCGTTCGAGGAGGTCCGCCACGCCTTGGAGTCGCTGCGGATAGCTGCCCGGTCGCTGGGCTGCACCCTGCCGGAGCCGTTCCTGCAGGTGGCGTTCCTGCCGCTGCCGGTCATTCCGCACCTGAAGATTACCGATCGCGGCATGTTCGACGTGGACCGCTTCGCGCTGCTGGGCTGATCGTGGCGACGCGCCGCGCATATCGAAGGCGGCGGCGGCATGATAGACTGCCGGGCGGAAGCGAAAGAGAGACACATTTTACGTTGACGTAAAGGGAAGCATTGGCCATGTTGAGGACGCCGGGTGAGCCGGCCGCGGATCCGTGCGGGAGGCGGAGACGCGCGATGCAACAAGCGCATGACACAACAGGCCATGACAACAGGGGCATGACGCAACGTGCCTGGTCCGGGAGGAACCATCGTGAGCGAACCGCAGGTTTGGCTTGCCGCTTTTCGTCCGCAGCCGCTCCACACCTATCTTGACACGGCCGCCAGGGAACATGGCCGCAAGCCCGCCATGGATTTCCTCGGCAAGGGCTGGACCTATGGCGAGATTTCCGCGCTGTCCGACCGGGCGGCGGCGGGGCTGCAGGCGATGGGCATCGTCAAGGGCGACAAGGTGGGCCTGTGCCTGCCGAACACGCCCTACTACACGGTCTTCTATTTCGCCGTGCTCAAGATCGGCGGCATCGTCGTCAACTTCAATCCGCTCTACGTGGAGCGCGAACTGTCCTTCCAGGCCAGGGACAGCGGCACGCGCATCATGGTGACGATGGACCTCAAGGTCATCTACGACAAGGTCGAGGCGGTGCGGCGCGAGGGGTCGCTCGACCGCATCATCGTCTGCCCGATGGCCGATATCCTGCCGCAGCCCAAGAAGCTGCTGTTCACGCTGTTCAAGAGCCGGGACCGCGCCCGCATTCCGCAGGACGCCGCCCATCCGCGCTTCGCGGAAGTCATCGGTCACGGGGCCAGCCCGCGTGTCGCCGACATCACGCCGGACACCGACATCGCCGTCCTGCAATACACCGGCGGCACCACCGGCGTTCCCAAGGGGGCGATGCTGACGCATACCAACCTTGCCGCCAATATCGAGCAGATGCGGTCGCTCTTCTGCAACGCAAAGGTCGGCGAGGAAAGGATGCTCTGCGTCCTGCCGTTCTTCCATGTCTTCGCGATGACGGTGGCGCAGAACCTGTCCGTGGTGCTGGCGGCCGAGATGGTGTTGATGCCGCGCTTCGAGCTGAAGATGCTGCTCGAAACCGTCCGGCGCAAGAAGATCACGCTGTTTCCGGGCGTTCCGACGATCTACACCGCGATCAACAATTCGCAGATGACGCCGAACTACGACCTGACCTCGATCCGCCTGTGCATCTCGGGCGGTGCGCCGCTGCCGGTGGAGGTGAAGACCCAGTTCGAGGGACTGACCGGCTGCATCCTGGTGGAAGGCTACGGTCTGACCGAGGCCTCGCCGGTGGTTGCGGCCAACCCGCTCAACGAGAACCGGCGCGCCGGCTCGATCGGGGTGGCGATTCCGGGCACGGTGCTGGAGTTCCGCAGCCTGGAAAACCCGTCGGAACGCGTTGCCGAAGGCGAGAAGGGCGAGTTGGTGGTGCGCGGGCCGCAGGTGATGGCCGGCTATTACAACCGGCCGGAGGAGACGGCGCGCACGATCGAGAACGGCGCCCTGCACACCGGCGATGTCGGCTACCGCGACCCGGACGGCTTCGTCTATCTGGTCGACCGCATCAAGGACCTCATCCTGTGCTCGGGCTACAACGTCTATCCGCGGATGATCGAGGAGGCGATCTACCAGCATCCCGCCGTGGAGGAGACGATCGTCATCGCGATTCCCGACCCCTATCGCGGCCAGGCGCCGAAGGCCTTCGTCAAGCTCCGCTCCGGCGAGGAGCTGTCGGCGGTGGATCTGCGCAGCTTCCTGAAGGAGCATCTGTCGCCCATCGAACTGCCGCAGGAGATCGAGTTCCGCGACACCCTGCCCAAGACGATGGTCGGCAAGCTGTCCAAGAAGGAGCTGGTGGAGGAGGAAGCGGCCAAACGCGCCGCGGCAGACGGCGGCTGAGGCGCGGCCGCCGGCCCGGCTGACGGGGGCGGCCGGCGCTTGATGCGTGCCGGCCGAGTTGGCATTGTCGGCCGCGATCCTTTCCGCCAATCGCTACGGGGCCCTGGCAAGATGACGGCCGACCTGCCGACCTACCTGACCACACGGGAAATGGCCGACCTGCTCCGGGTGAAGGAGCGCAAGATCTACGATCTGGCGGCGGCGGGGGAGATCCCGCACAGCCGCGCCACCGGCAAGCTGCTGTTCCCGCGCGAGACCGTGCTTGCCTGGATCGAGAATGCCAGCGAGGCGCCGGCGGGCGACGGCGTCCGGCCTGCCGTGCTGCTGGGCAGCCACGATCCCCTGCTGGAATGGGCGCTGCGCGAGTCGGGCTCGGGGCTCGCCGCCTTTTTCGACGGCAGCCTCGACGGGCTCGACCGGTTCGACCATCTGGAGGGGGTCGCGGCCGGCCTTCACATGGTCCAGGACGAGGGCTGGAATACCGATCTCGTGGCGCGGCGCTTCCGCTTCCGCCCGGTGGTGCTGGCCGAATGGGCCTGGCGCAATCGCGGCATCATCGTTGCGCCGGGCAACCCGCTCGGCATCGCCGCGGTTCGCGATCTTGCCGGCAAGCGCGTGGTGCGGCGCCAGCCGCAGGCGGGCAGCCAGCACCTGATGGAGCGGCTTTTTTCGCAAGCCGGCATCGCGCTGTCCGAGGGCGGGCCGATGGTGCGCGACGAGCGCGAGGCGGCGCTCGCCGTGCTCGACGGACGGGCGGACGCGGCCTTCGGCCTTGCCGCCTCGGCCCGGCAGTTCCGGCTGGATTTCGTGCCCGTCTGCGAGGAGCGCTTCGACCTGCTGGTGTCGCGGCGGGACTGGTTCGAGCCGCCGTTCCAGGCGCTGATCGCCTTCAGCCGGACGCCGGCCTTCGCGCAGATGGCCGAGACGCTCGGCGGCTATCGCATCGACGGGATCTGGACCCCGCACTTCAACGGTGCCTGAACGCGCGGTACCTGAACTCGTGGCGCGTGAGCCCTCGCTGCAAGGTCAGGGCGGATCGGCCCGGACGCCGACACGCGCGGTGACCTGGCGGCCGAGCCGGTTTTCCCGCCAGACCGTATAGAGCGCGCCGGCGACGATCAGCGACGCACCGGCATAGGTGACCGGCGCCGGCAGGTCGCCGAAGACCAGGAAGCCGATGATCGTCGCATAGATCAGGCGGGCATAGTCGAGCGCGGCGAGCGCCGAGGCTTCGCCTGCGCGGAAGGCGCGGATGTTGCACATCTGCCCGGCCCAGGAGGCGATGCCCACCAGCAGCAGCAACCCCCATTCCTCCAGCGTCGGCGTGCGCCAGTTATAGAGGGCGATCGGCAGCATGATCAGGCCGACGAAGAAGGCCTGATAGGTGAGGATGGTCACCGGCCGCTCGACCTGCGACAGCTTGCGGATGATGATCATCACGACGGCGGCCGAGGCCGCGCCCAGCACCGCCATCGCCGCATAGATGCTGAAGCCGGTGTCGCCGCCCGGCTGCAGGATCACCACCACCCCGACAAAGCCGATGATCGTGGCCGCCCAGCGGTGCCGCCCGACCGTCTCGCCGAGGAACAGGATGGCGAAGATCGTCAGGAAGAAGGTCTTGGAAAAGGCGATGGCGGTGGCATCGGCCAGCGGC
This sequence comes from Stappia sp. TSB10GB4, assembly GCF_900185745.1. Taxonomy (NCBI): domain Bacteria; kingdom Pseudomonadati; phylum Pseudomonadota; class Alphaproteobacteria; order Hyphomicrobiales; family Stappiaceae; genus Stappia; species Stappia sp. TSB10GB4. The sequence continues at coordinate 73,778 of NZ_FYAV01000061.1, forward strand.
AGGTGAATGATCGCGGTGAAGCCGGCCAGCATCGCCACCGAGGCGCAGCCGACGCGGATCACATGCAGGCCGGGGCGCTGCGTCTTCAGCGATCCGGGCAGGCCGGAAAGGATCACCGGGGCGACGATGAGCGTCATGATGATCTGGCGGATCAGGATGATCTCGGCGACATGCAGCCGCTCGCCGAGCAGCTTGATCAGCGTCACCATGGCGGTGAAGAAGATGCCGGCCAGCAGCATCCACAGGATGCCGCGGATGTTGTCGGGCAACAGGGAAAGCCTGTCGCCGGTGTCGCGGTAGCGCTGGGCGAGGCTGCGCCTGTCCGCGGAATCGGGAGGGTCCGGGGGCGTGTGCTCGGAAGGTGGGGGCATCGGGCTATCCGTGGGCGGGCAGGCGACGAGCGCCGCCGCAAGAAGGTGAGAGGTTGAGCATAGTCCCATTGTCCGCATTCGCGAAAGGGCCCGGCCGGTTGCGCCCCCCTTGGCGGGAATGCGGTTTTGCCGCTAAGCTTCGCGTCTGCACACTGGCGCTCCCGCCGGGACGCGGTATCCGCCATGATCGGCCTTGACCCTTCCGCAGCCTGCGACATGTCGCAAGCAACAGTTTCCGCAATCATCGCAGCGATCTCGGGACCCTGTCCCGCTGTCAGCAACGAGGCATTCGAATGAACGAATTGGTGCACGGCAAGTTCGGCATCGGCGCACCGGTGCGCCGCAAGGAAGACGACGCGCTGGTCACGGGCCGGGGGCGCTACACCGACGATGTGCAGCCGGAGGGGGCCTTGCGGGCCTATGTGCTGCGCTCGTCCGTCGCCCATGCGCGCATCACGCTCAGCGATCTGGAGCCGGCCCGCTCCGCGCCCGGCGTTGCCATGGTGATGACGGCGGCCGACATTCCCGATCTCGGCCCGATGCCGACCAAGACGGTGATGACCCAGTCGGATGGCACCCGCCATGCGGTGCCGCCGCGCCCGGTGCTGGCCACCGACACGGTGCGCCATGTCGGCGAGCCGATCGCGCTGGTCGTCGCCGACACGCTCGCCAACGCCAAGTCGGCGGCCGAACTGATCGATGTCGACTATGAGCCGCTCGATGCGGTGATCGAGACGGGCGACGCCCTGACGCCCGGCGCGCCGCTGGTCTGGCCGCAGAGCGGCAGCAATCTCGCGTTCGTCTACGATGCCGGCGATGCGGCGGCCACCGACCGGGCGTTCGAGGCCGCGCATCATGTGGCCCGGATCGACATCGTCAACAACCGGCTGGTGTGCAACTACATGGAGCCGCGCGGCTGCATCGGCGAATATGACGCGGCGACCGGCCGCTACACGCTGACCGCCGGGACCCAGGGCGGCCACAGCATGCAGGCGATCATCGCCGGCGACATCCTCGGCATCCCGAGGGAGCGGTTGCGCGTCATCACGCCGGATGTCGGCGGCGGCTTCGGCACCAAGAACTTCGTCTATCCGGAATATCCGGCCTGCCTCGTCGCGGCGGAGCGTCTGGGGCGGCCGGTCAAGTGGATCTGCGAGCGCAGCGAGCACTTCCTCGCCGATGCGCATGGGCGCGACAATCTCTCCACGGCGGAAGTGGCGCTTGACGCCGACGGGCGCATCCTGGCGCTCAGGGTGGAGATCGTCGCGGCGATGGGCGCCTATCTGCACCAGTACGGCCCGATGATCCCGAGCTTCGGCCTGTCGATGGCGACCGGCCTCTACCACGTGCCGGTGATGTATGGCGTGGTCAAGGGCGTCTTCACCAACACCACGCCGACCGATGCCTATCGCGGCGCCGGGCGTCCCGAGGCGGCCTATCTGCTGGAGCGGCTGGTCGACAAGGCGGCGGCGGAGATGGACGTGTCGCCGGCGGAGCTGCGCCGGCGCAACTTCATCCGCCCCGAGCAGATGCCCTACACGACCCTGACCGGGCGCATGTACGACACCGGCGACTTCGCCGTCCACATGGACCAGGCGCTGGCGGCGGCCGACTGGCAGGGATTTGCGGCGCGGGCGGAGGAATCCGCCGCACGCGGCCGCTATCGCGGCATCGGCATGGCGACCTATATCGAGGCCTGCGCCTTCGCGGGCTCCGAGGAGGCGACGGTGGAGCTTGGCCGCGACGGCTCGCTGACGCTGCTGATCGGCACCCAGACCAACGGCCAGGGCCACGCCACCGCCTATGGCCAGATCATCGCCGAGCAGTTCGGCGTCGATCTCGACCGCATCACCATGATCCAGGGCGATACCGACCGGGTGCGCAAGGGCGGCGGCACCGGCGGCTCGCGCTCGATCCCGATCGGCCTTCCCTCCGTGCTGGAGGCCTCGCGCAGCCTCGTCAGGAAGATCAAGGATCTTGCCGCCGACAGGCTGGAAGCCGGCGCGGCGGACCTGGAACTGGTCGGCGGCGAGGTCCGCGTCGTCGGCACCGACAGGTCGGTGACGCTGGCCGAGATCGCCGCGTCCGCGCCCGAACAGCTTTCGGCGCGCGAGGAGGTCAAGCAGGCGGAGGCGACCTATCCCAACGGCACCCATGTCTGCGAGCTGGAGGTCGATCCGGAGACCGGCGATATCGCCTTGCTGAACTATGTGATCGTCGACGATTTCGGCGTCACGGTGAACCCGCTGCTGCTGGCCGGCCAGGTGCATGGCGGTGTCGTCCAGGCCATCGGCCAGGCCCTGATGGAGAGCACCGTCTATGACGAGGACGGGCAGTTGCTGACGGCCTCCTTCCTCGACTACCAGATGCCGAGGGCCGCCGACATTCCGGACATCAGCTTCCAGACCCACAACATTCCCTCCACCACCAATGCGCTGGGGATCAAGGGAGCGGGCGAGGCCGGCACGATCGGGGCGGGTCCGGCGGTGATGAACGCGGTTGTCGATGCCCTGCGGCGCGGCGGCGTCCTTACCCATATCGACATGCCGGCGACGCCGCAGCGGGTCTGGGAGGCGATCCGGGCGGCGAATAGCTGAGCTAAGTCATGTGTATCGCGCAAGGGTGCCCTGCATTTCCCGCAGGCGGCCTTGCGCGATTCATACTATAAATGAAGGATGTTTCATCCTGCCGGCTGTCCGCACCGCCGGTCTCACGGGCGGACCCTGACCCGCAATGTCCCTTGAGCGCGCTGCCCCCGCAGCCAGCCAGTCGCCGGGAACGGCCGAACTCAACGCCTACAATCCCCGGCTCGGCATCGCGCTGAAGGTGGCGTCCGCGCTCGTCTTCACCGGCATGGTCGCCATGGTGAAGCTGCTCGACGGCGCTTATCCGGTCGGCGAGGTGATCTTCGCCCGCTCCTTCTTCGGCATGTTGCCGGTGCTGCTGGTGATCGCCTGGCAGGGCAGGGTGAGCGACGCCTTCGTGACGCGGCGGCCCTGGGGCCATATCAGCCGCGCGCTGGTGGGGGGAACCGCCATGTCGCTGTGGTTCGCGGCTCTGGCGCTGCTGCCGCTGCCCGATGCGACGGCGATCGGCTTCTCGGCGCCGCTGATGACGGTGGCGCTGGCCGCCGTGATCCTGCGGGAGAAGGTCCGGGCCTATCGCTGGAGCGCCGTCGCCGTCGGCTTCCTCGGCATCCTCATCATCCTGTCGCCGCATCTGTCCGGCGCCGCGCCGACGGAAGAAGCCTCGCTCGGGGCGATGCTGGCTTTTGCCAGCGCGATCTTCATGGCGCTGGCGATGATCACCGTGCGCCGGCTGACCAGCACCGAGCGCACCTCGACCATCGTCGTCTGGTTCGCCGGCGTGACCTCGGTCTTCGCCCTGATGTCGGCGCCGTTCGGCTGGGTGATGCCGGATGCCACCGACGCGGTGATGCTGGTGGCGATCGGGCTTTCGGGAGGCGTCGGGCAGATCCTGCTGACCCAGAGCTACCGCTATGCCGACGCCTCGACCATCGCGCCGTTCGAATACACGACGATGCTGTGGACCGTGCTGGTCGGCTGGATCGTCTTCGCGGAAGTTCCGACGCTCGAGGTCATCGGCGGCGCCGCCATCGTCATCGGCGCCGGCGTCTTCGTCATCTTCCGCGAGCGCCAGCTCGGCCTCGACCGGTCGCGGGAGCGCAGCACGGTCCCCCCGTCCAAGGTCTGAGCCGGCACGGCTCGTTCAAGGCGCGTCAGAACGCCTTGAACGTGATGATCGTCTTGGTGTCGAGGATGCCGTCGAAGGGATGGACCTTCTCGTTGACGAAGTGGCCGATATCCGCATCGTCGTCGATGTAGAACTTGACCAGCAGGTCGTAGTCGCCGGCGGTCGAGTAGATCTCGGACGCTATTTCCGCATCGGCGATGGCGTTGGCGACCTGATAGGCCTTGCCGAGATGGCATTTGATCATCACGAAAAACGGAACCATGGACGTCTCCGGCTGCAAGGGCGGCGGGCGCCGCGACTCATGGCGACAGTGAAGCGGATGCCGCCGGGTGGGGCAAGGGCAACCGTGCTGTGCCCCGGTCGGTCGCGGCATGTTGCGCGCGGTTGATAAACTTTGAACGCGCAAGGCTTGCGCAGTTGCCCCCCATGTCGGAGTCTGCCATGAAACACCGGTTCGAACAGTGTCCGCGTGCAAGCGGCGCGATCCGCGGCCCGGCATGCTCGGCACAGAGGGTTCCAGGCGTCGAATGACACATCGCAAGACATCCGCCAGTTCCTCGGGAGCCGCCTCGGTGACCCGGCGCGGCGCGCTCGGCCTTGCCGGGGCCGGTCTCGTCGGGACTGGGCTCGCCGGGACTGGGCTCGTCGGCGGGCTAGCCGCCCCGGCGCTGGCGCAGACGACGATCGAGTGGAAGATGGTGACGACCTGGCCCGCCGGCATGCCCGGTCCGGGCGTGTCGGCCGCACGGCTCTGCGACGCGATCGCGCGCCTCAGCAGCGGGCGGATGCGGGTGCGGCTGTTTCCCGCCGGCGGCCTCGTTGCCGGCGGCGAGGTCTTCGACGCGGTGTCCTCCGGCACGGCGCAGATGGGGCATTCATCGCCCGCCTTCTGGCAGGACCGGCTGCCGGCCGCCGTCTTCTTCTCGGCCGTGCCTTTCGGCCTGCTTCCTTCCGAGCATGTCTCCTGGCTGGAGCAGGGCGGCGGCATGGGGTTGTGGGAAAGGCTCTATGCGCCCTTCGGCATCCGGCCGTTCATGGGCGGCAACAGCGGGCCGCAGCTCGGCGGCTGGTTCATGCGGCCGGTGCTGTCGCTCGACGACTTTCGCGGTTTGCGGATCCGCATGCCGGGCCTTGGCGGCGAGGTGATGCGCCGCCTCGGGGCGACGCCCGTCTCCCTGCCGCCGGGAGAACTCGTCGCGGCGCTGCAAAGCGGGCTGCTCGACGCGGCGGAGTTCCTCGGGCCCGAGGGCGACCGGGCGATCGGCCTGCAGAAAGTGGCGAAGCTGTGCTACACGCCCGGCTTTCACGAGCCGAACGGGGCGAGCGAAGCGCTGGTCAATCAGGTCGCCTATGAGGGGCTGCCGGATGATCTCAAGGCGGTGATCGTCGCCGCCTGCCGCACCGAGACGCTGCATTCCATCGCCGAGAGCTCCTGGCGCAATGCGGAGGCGCTGCGCCTGCTGGTCCAGGAGGACGGCGTCGAGTTGCGGCGCTTCCCGCCCGACGTGATGCTGGCCCTGCGCGACACGTCGCGGGATGTGGTCGCGGCGCTCGCCAGCACGAGCGACATCGCGCGGGACATTCACCTCAGCTACACGCGCGCGCTGGAGCGGCTGGCACCGTGGAGCGAGGTCAGCGACCGCCAGGTGCTTGAGGGGCGCGCGCCCTGAGCGGGCGACAGGACCGACCCTTGCGGCTCAGCACGCGGCCGGCTGCATCAGGCCCGGCGGCAGCTCGCGGAAGCGGCCGTCGCGCAGGGCGGCGAGGGCAAAATCCACCATCGGCTCGAACATCAGGTCCTGGTGGCCTTCCGGCAGGCAGCGGCAGGTCTGGGCGACCAGCGCGGGATGGAAGAACATCACCAGCGAATGCTGGAACAGCAGCGCGGCGGTGTCGGCATCCTGCTCGGGAAACTCGCCCCTCGCGATCCCTTCCCGGATCAGTCGGGAGAAGCTCGCGCGCATTTCGGCCTTGTGATTCTCGACCTCGTCCCAGGCCTCGTCCATCGCGGCTTCCAGCAGATCGTGGATCTTGCGATGGCCGGTGTAGTGCTCGCGGACGTGGTGGAAGTGCTGGCGGACCATCCGGCGCAGCTTGTCGGCGCTGGCGCCGCCGGACGTGTCGACGCCCTTTTCCATGGCCGCGCGCATGCTGCTGGTGACCATCACGGCGACGGCCTTGGTCAGTTCCGTCTTCGAGGCGAAGAAGCGATAGACATTGGCCGGCGACATGCCGAGTTCGCGGGCGATGTCGGCCACCGTCGTCTTCTGATAGCCGTACAGGTGGAACAGCTCGCTGGCCTTCTCGACGATGCGTCGCCGCGTCTCGCGCGTTGCCGGACTGCTCGTCCCGTCCCTGGCGGCTGCCTCTTCCCTATCCAGCAAGTCACTCATGATGCACTGATCCGGTTTTCTGGCCGCTGTCCTTGCGGCCCGGTTGCGCGGCAACCTTTTGCCCACAATGGGAGCCGTTGCGGCAGGCGTCAACTCGTGACCGGCGCCGGCGGCGTGCCAGCCGGCCTTGCCGGTCGGCCGCCGCGCCGCTGCCGCAGGCGTGGTCGGCCGGGCATGTCGTAGCGTGAATGTATGTCACACACCATGAATATATATGTCCTCTGACGATTATTGACAATCGTCATTGATAACTCATATTAGGGCTGCACGGCGATATCTCGCCGGTCACGATCGACCATGCCGGCTTGCCACGGGCGGGACGGCACTCCGAAAGGCCCGTATGATGAGCCGCTTACCCGCATTTCCCGCGCGCGCTGTCCCCTCTGCCGCGCTTTTCCGTCTGCGGCGCATCGGCGGGCGGCTCGGGCCCATGCTGGTGTTGGCGGGGGTGATCGCGGGCTGCCAGCCCCAGGCGTCGGAGGAGGCGGACGTTGCGTCGACGCCGCGCGTGGTCTGGGTCGAGCCGGCCGTCCCGGCGGATGGCCGCAGCGTGACATTCTCCGGCACCGTCCACGCGCGCAGCGATGCGCCTTTCGCCTTCCGGGTGGGGGGCAAGATTTCCGCGCGGCTTGTGGATGTCGGCGACCGGGTCGCGGCGGGCCAGCCGATCGCCAGTCTTGAGGAGAACGACCTCAACGCGGCGCTGCGGGCGCGGCAGGCGGAAGAGCGCGCCGCCGAGGCGCAGGCCCGGCGCACGGCGGAGGATCGCATCCGCGTCGGCGCCCTCAAGGACAAGGGGCATGTCTCGCAGGCGGCGCTCGATCAGGCGGTCGCGGCGGACGATGCCGCCGCCGCCACGCTGAAGGCGGCGGTCGAGCAGCGGATCCTCGCGGCGAATCAACTGGACTACGCGAGCCTGAAGGCGGATCGCGACGGGGTGGTGACGGCGGTGATGGCCGAGCCGGGCGAGGTTGTCGCCGCGGGGCAGGGCATCGTGCGCATCGCCGGCGATGCCGAGCGGGAGGTCGAGGTGGCGATTCCCGAGGCGCAGGTGACGGGGCTTGCCGACGCGCGCGCCAGCGTGACGCTCTGGGCCAGCCCCGACCGTCGCTATCAGGCGCGGCTGCGCGAATTGTCGCCGGTCGCCGACACGGCGGCGCGCACCTTCACCGCGCGCTTCGCCCTCGACGATCCGGGCGCCGACGCGCGGCTCGGCATGACCGCGAGTGTCCATCTCGAGCATGCGGCCCCGCAGGGTGAGGTCGCGGTGCCGCTGACCGCCGTCTGGTATTCCGGCGCCACGCCGCATGTCTGGCGGGCGGCTCCCGGAGCGGAGCGGGTCGAGGCGGTCGCTGTCGTGGTCCGCCGGATCGAGGCGGAGCGGGCGATCCTCTCCGGCCTTGCGAATGGCGACCATGTGGTCAGCCTCGGGGTTCACCGGCTCGATCCGGGCCTGAAGATCAACGCCGTGCTGCGCCAGGCGCAGGGTCCGGTTCAGGTCGGAGCCCTGCGATGAGCAGCTTCAACCTGTCGGCCTGGGCCATTCGGCACCAGACGCTCGTTCTCTTCTTCATCCTGGTCACCGCGGTCGCCGGCGTTTACGCCTATGGCAATCTCGGCCGCAACGAAGACCCGTCCTTCACCGTCAAGGTGATGGTGGTGACGGCGGTCTGGCCCGGCGCGAGCGCTGAGGAGATGCAGGAGCAGGTGGCGGACCGGGTGGAAACCCGGCTGCAGACGCTGCCCTGGCTGTCGCGGCTGGAGACCTATACCCGGCCGGGCTTCATGGCGACCCAGATCGTCCTCGACGACGCCACGCCCCCCTCGAAGGTCGCGGACCTGTGGTATCAGGTGCGCAAGAAAGTGGGCGATATCGCCGGCGACCTGCCGCAGGGCGTGCTTGGCCCCTTCTTCAACGACGAATATGCCGACGTCTATGTCCAGGTGCATGCGCTGACGGCCCCGGGCGCGACCTGGACCGAACTGTCGGATCTTGCGGAAATGGCGCGCCAGTCCTTCCTGGCGGTCGAGGGCGTCGAGAAGGTCCAGCTCTTCGGCGAGCAGGACCAGAAGATCCATGTCGACATTTCCTATGCCAAGCTCGCCACCCTCGGCATCCCCGCCAGCGCGATCTTCGATGCGCTGGCGGCGCAGAACGCCGTGGTTCCGTCGGGCTCCGTCGACACGCCGAGCGAGACGGTGCAGGTGCGCGTCAGCGGCAGCCTGCAGGGCATCGAGGCGGTGGCGGCCGTGCCCGTGCAGGCGGAGGGCCGGGTGTTCCGGCTCGGCGACATCGCGACGGTGACCCGCGGCCTCGCCGATCCGCAAAGCTATGTGTCGCGCTACAATGGCGAGGACGCGATCATGATCGGCGTCGCCATGTCGGCCGGCGGCAACGTGCTGGAGCTCGGCGAGCGCCTGCATGAGAAGGCGGCCGAGATCGAGGCGCGGCTCCCCCTCGGGGCGGAGATGCACCAGGTCTCGAACCAGCCGGAAGTGGTGGAGGAGGCCGTCGGCGAGTTCCTGCTGAAATTCGCCGTCGCGATCTCGATCGTTCTTCTCGTGTCCTTCCTGTCGCTGGGCTTCCGCACCGGCATCATCGTCGCCCTCTCCGTGCCGCTGACGCTCGCCGCCACCTTCGTGGCGATGATGCAGATGGGCATCGATCTGGAGCGCATCTCGCTGGGCGCGCTGATCCTGTCGCTGGGGCTCCTGGTCGACGATGCCATCATCGCCATCGAGATGATGGTGGTGAAGATCGAGCAGGGCTGGGACCGGGCCCGCGCGGCGACCTTCGCCTGGGAATCCACTGCCTTCCCGATGCTGACCGGCACGCTGGTCACCGTCGCCGGATTTCTGCCGGTTGGCTTCGCCGCGTCGGCGGCCGGCGAATATGCCGGCGGCATCTTCTGGGTCGTCGCGACCGCGCTGCTGGTCTCCTGGATCGTCGCCGTCGTCTTCACCCCCTATCTCGGGCTGAAGCTGCTGCCGCGCTCGCTGGAGCGCCACGCGGCCGAGCGCGGGCACGAGGACGAGGACGCGATCTACCGCACGCCGGCCTACAACCGCCTGCGCCGGCTGGTCACCGGCGCGGTGCGCTTCCGTCTGCCGGTGGTGCTGGCCACCATCGGGCTGCTGGTCGCGGCCGGCTACGGCATGGGCTTCGTCAAGCAGCAGTTCTTCCCCAGCTCCTCGCGCCCGGAAGTGCTGGTCGAGCTGAAGGGGCCGGAAGGCGCCTCCTTCGCGGCGAGCGACCGGGAGGCGAAGGCCTTGGAGGCGTGGCTCGCGACCAGCGAGCATGTCGACTATTTCACCACCTATGTGGGGGCGGGCGCGCCGCGCTTCTTCCTCGCCTACAACCCGGCCTTGCCGAACCCGAGCTATGCGCTGATCCTGGTCCAGACCAAGGGCGGGGAGCATACGACGGCCCTCGTCAAGGAGTTGCAGGCCCGGTTCGCGGAGGCCGAGGGGGTGGTGAACGGGCGCGCCAACAAGCTCGAACTCGGGCCGCCGGTGGGCTATCCGGTGCAGTTCCGCGTCGTCGGGCCGGATCTGGAAGAGGTGCGGACCATTGCCGCGCGGGTGCGCGATGCGATGCGCGCCCACCCGGACACGCGCAATGTCGAGCTGCAATGGGGCGAAAAGGTCAAGAGCGTGCGGCTGGAGGTCGATCAGGACCGGGCCCGCGCCCTCGGGCTGTCGACCTCGGAGATCGGCCAGTCGCTGCAGACGCTGCTGTCCGGATACGAGGTGACGGCGCTGCGCGAGGGGCGGCATTCCGTCGGAGTTGTGGTGCGGGCGGACGAGGCGGAGCGCGCCGCGCTCGGCGATATCGCCGACATGGTGCTGCAGGTGCGCGACGGGCGGGCGATCCCGGTGTCCCAGGTGGCGCGGATCGACTACACCGCCGAGGATCCGATCCTGTGGCGGCGGAACCGCGAGACGGTGCTGGCGGTGCGGGCGGATGTGGCGGCCGGCGTGCAGGCGCCGGACGTCACCGCGGCCCTGCTGCCGACGATGCGCGAGATCGAGGCGACCCTGGCGCCGGGCTATCGCATCGATACCGGCGGGGCGGCGGAGGAATCGGCCAAGGCCAATGCGGCGCTCGCCAAGGTGTTTCCGCTGATGTTCCTGGCGATGGCCGTCCTGATCATGCTGCAGATGCAGTCCTTCTCGAAGACCATCCTGGTGTTCATGACGTTCCCGCTCGGCCTGATCGGCGCGGTCGCCGCGCTGCTGATCGCCGATGCCGCCTTCGGCTTCGTCGCCATTCTCGGCGTCATCGCGCTGGGCGGCATGGTGATGCGCAACACGCTGATCCTGGCGGACCAGATCGACCACGATCTGCAGGCCGGGGCGACCATGCGCGAGGCGATCATCGAGTCCACCGTGCGCCGGGCAAGGCCGGTGATCCTGACCGCGCTGGCGGCCGTGCTCGCCTTCATCCCGCTGACGATGAATATCTTCTGGGGGCCGATGGCGATCTCGATGATCGGCGGCCTGACCGTGGCGACGGTGCTGACGCTGGTGTTCATGCCCGCGCTCTATGCGCTCTGGTTCCGCCGCCGGCTGGACAGGACGGAGGCGGAGGTGAACGCGCCCAAGACCCCCGCCGGGGAAACCGGCCGCAAGTCCGATATCGGACCTGCGAAACAGGACACGGCAGAGCGTGCACCGGACCCCGCGCCGGCTCTGCCGCAGGCGGCGGAGTGACGTCCCCCGTTGCTCCGCCGCTCCTGAATTGTTGCGATTGAGCAACACATAGCAAAAAAGACACGAGAGGCAGTATCTCTACGAATTTGCCTAAAAACTAGGCAATTGCGCGCCGGCTGTGTCGCGATGTCGCGAAACTGTCACGGGTGCTCCGATTTTCGCGTGGCCGATCGCCTTCCGTTGCGTAAATATCTCGTTACGGAACCTCCGGGCCGGCTTTTTTGCGTTAACTTGCTCGTCAAGCCCTCGCCAATCATGACGATTGCGAAGATGTCGCGGGTTTTTCATCCTTCCTCAAACAGGACGAACGCGAGGGGTTGTTCGCACCTGACATTCTGGGAGGAATGGTCGAGACATGGCACTCACGAGCACGGCACTTACGAGGAAGAGCCTTCTATTGTCCGCCGCTGCCATTGCGGTGGTGTCTGCTTCAACATCCGCCTTCGCCGGCGGTTTCGCTTTGCGCGAGCAGAGCGCCTATTATCAGGGTATGTCGTTCGCCGGCAGCGGCACCACCGGTCCGTCGATCTCGTCGATGTTCTGGAACCCGGCGACCATCACCGGGGCCGGGGAGGGGTTCACCTTTGAGAGCCATCACTCGCTGATTGCTCCCAATGCCGAGATCACCGGCAACTTCACGCCTTCGGCCATCGGTGCCGGCGTGCTCGGCCTGACGCCGAGTTCGGCGCCCTCGGGCGACATCGGCAGCGAGGGCTATGTGCCGGCGTCCTACACGGCCTACAAGCTCACCGACCAGATCTTTCTGGGCCTGTCGATCAACGCGCCCTTCGGCCTGACCACCAAGCCGCACCAGAACTGGGCGGGGCAGTTCTATTCCAGAACCTCCAAGGTGATGTCGGTCAACGTGACGCCGACCATCGGCTACAAGCTGAACGACATGCTGTCCTTCGCCTTCGGCGTCCAGGTCCAGTATTTCAAGGTCACCCTGAAGTCGGCGCTCCCCAATGTTCCGGGCTACCCCTCGGCGATCCTGGACGGCGACGATGTCGGCTTCGGCGTGACGGCGGGCGTCACCTTCAAGCCGTTCGAGGGAACCGAGCTCGGCCTCGGCTTCCGCTCGGGGATCAGCCAGTCGCTCGACGGCAACATCCAGACGCCCGCCGGCTTGACGGCGATCGACGCGGGGCTGGTCACGCCGGAAATGATCAACTTCTCGGCCAAGCAGCGCGTCACCGACGCCTTCCGCGTCTTCGGCACGGTCGAGTGGACCAACTGGAGCCGGCTGAAGTCGCCGCGCGTCACCTCGCAGGCGACGGGCGCCACCGTGCAGACGCTGCACTTCAACTATCGCGATGCCTGGTTCTTCGCCATCGGCGGCGAGTACGACGTCACCGACGCCCTGACGATGCGTGCCGGTATCGGCTACGAGATCTCGCCGATCACCGACAAGATCCGCTCGACCCGCCTGCCGGATACCGACCGGCTGTGGCTGTCGGCCGGCGCCAGCTACAAGGTCACCGACGATATGTCCCTCGACCTCGGCTACACCTATATCCACGCGGGCAAGGCCAACATCAACATCGCTCCGGGCCATCAGGACTACAACCCGAATGTCGGCAGCTATGTCGGCAAGGCCAATGCGCATGTGAACATCGTCTCGGCGTCGCTGCGCTACCGTTGGGGCGGGCCGGCGGCGCGGCCGGACTACGACAGCGCGCGCGGCTACTGAGCCGCAGCCTGAACCGAAAGACGACAGACGCCGGCGGGCATCTCCCGCCGGCGTCCTGCGTTTGTGGCTGAGCGGCGTCAGAAGGCGGCCGGGTAGAGGCCGCCGTCGATCAGGATGTTCTGTCCGGTGACATAGGCCGCGTGCTGCGAACAATAGAAGGCGCAGATCTGGCCGAACTCCTCGGCGGTGCCGAAGCGGCCGGCCGGGATTTCCGCCTGCTGCGCCCGGCCGATGTCGTCGGCGCTGCGGCCGCTCAGGCCGGCTGCCCGTTCGATGCCGCCGCGCAGCCGGTCGGTGTCCATCTTGCCCGGCAGCAGGTTGTTGATGGTGACGTTGCGGCCCGCATAGGTCCGGCAGACGCCGGCGAGAAAGGCGGTGAGGCCGGCGCGTGCGCCGCTCGACAGGTCCAGGCCCTCCAGCGGCATGCGGACGGTGATCGAGGTGATGTTGACGATGCGGCCGAAGCCGCGCTCGGCCATTCCGTCGGCGACCCGCTGGATCATCTCGATCGGCGAAACCATGTTCTGGATGACGCCGTCGATCATCGCCTCGCGGTCGAGTTCGCGATAGTCGCGGCGCGGCGGGCCGCCATTGTTGTTGACGAGGATATCCGGCTGCGGGCAGGCGGCGAGCAGCGCCTCCTGGCCTTCCTGCGTCGAGACATTGGCGACGACGGGGGTCACGGTCACGCCGTAGCGGGAGCGGATCTCGCTGGCGGTCTTGTCGAGGCGGAGCCGGTCGAGCCCGTTGATGACGAGGTCGCAGCCGGCTTGCGCCAGCGCCTCGGCGCAGCCGCGCCCCAGGCCCCGGCTGGAGGCGCAGACGATCGCCTTGCGGCCGCTAAGTCCAAGATCCATGTCGTGTCTCCCGAGTGTCGCCCGGACGGGGCGGGGGCCCCTCCGGTCATCGTTGCCGATTGATAGCGGACCCGTCCCCGTCCCGTCCAGTTGCGCGGCCCTGCCGCAGGTCCTGTCCTGCGCCGGCGGCAATGCGGACAGGTTTCGGTGCCGTCTTTCGAGTCGTTTTCCGCCGCCTGTCATATTTCTGAGACCGGAATCGCGCATTTAGACGCTCAAAGTCTTGTCAGGAGCGTGCCATGTCCTCCGAGCCGGCCCCGAGACATTTCCGGGCGATCTTTCTGTCCGATATCCATCTGGGGACGCGTGGTTGCCAGGCGGACATGCTTCTCGATTTCCTCAAGTATCACGATGCCGAGACCATCTATCTGGTCGGCGACATCGTCGACGGCTGGCGGTTGCGCCGCATGTGGTACTGGCCGCAGGCCCATAACGACGTGGTGCAGAAGCTGATGCGCAAGGGGCGCAAGGGCGCCCGCATCGTCTATACGCCCGGCAACCACGACGAGTTCCTGCGTGATTTCCTCGGCACGCATTTCGGCGGCATCGAGGTGATCGAGGAAACCGTGCACGAGACGGCCGACGGTCGCCGCTATCTCGTCATCCATGGCGACCGCTTCGACGTGGTGGTGCGCCATGCCCGCTGGCTCGCCTTCCTCGGCGACTGGGCCTATGTCAGCGCGCTCAACCTCAACACTGGGCTCAACGTGCTGCGCCGGCGGCTGGGGCTGACCTATTGGTCGCTGTCCGCCTGGGCCAAGCTCAAGGTCAAGAACGCGGTGAACTTCATCGGCAAGTTCGAGGAGACCCTGGCCGGCGAGGCCGAGCGGCAGGGCGTCGACGGGGTGATCTGCGGCCATATCCACCATGCCGCCGATCATTTTGAGTTCGGCACCCATTACATCAACACCGGCGACTGGGTGGAAAGCTGCACCGCCGTCGCCGAGCATCACGACGGCACGTTCGAGATCATCCGCTGGGCGGAGGCGGCGCGGCACGTGCAGGCTGCCGAGAGCCGCGCCACCGGACGGGCGCAGGCGGCGGCATGAAGTCGCTGCTGATCGTCACCGATGCCTGGCATCCCCAGATCAACGGCGTGGTCCGCTCCATCGAGCGCACCGTCGAGGAACTGCTGCGGATGGACATGCCGGTGGAGGTGCTGTCGCCGGCGGATTTCTTCACCGTTCCCTGCCCGACCTATGCCGAGATCCGCCTGTCGCTGACGACGCCGGCGGCGCTGCGGCGGCGGGTGCTGGCCGGCGGTTACGATCACCTGCACATCGCCACCGAAGGCCCGCTCGGGCTGATGGCCGCCCGCGTCGCGCGCAGCCTCGGCATCGTCTACACCACCAGCTATCACACCCGCTTTCCCGAATATCTTTCGGCCCGCATGCCGGTGCCGGTGTCCTGGTCCTATGCCTGGCTGCGCGGGTTCCACAATGCCGGTCACGGCTGCATGGTGGCAACGCCGACCCTGGAGCGGGACCTGACGGCGCGCGGCTTCACCAAGCTGATGCGCTGGTCGCGCGGCGTCGATCACGAGCTGTTCCGCCCGCGCGAGGGCAGCGTCCTGGGCGAGGGGATCGCCGGGCCGATCTTCATGTATGTCGGCCGGGTGGCGGTGGAGAAGAACATCGCCGCCTTTCTCGATCTCGACCTGCCGGGGACCAAGGTGGTGGTCGGCGACGGGCCGCAACTGGCGGATCTGCGCGCGCGCTATCCGCAGGTCCTGTTCACCGGCTCGAAGACCGGCGAGGATCTCGCCTGGCACTATTCCTCCGCCGATGTGGTGGTCTTCCCGAGCCGCACCGACACGTTCGGCAATGTCCTGCTGGAAGCGCTGGCGGCCGGCGTTCCCGTCGCGGCCTATCCGGTGATGGGGCCGCTCGACATCCTGGCGGGCACCGGGGCCGGGGTTCTCGACGAGGATCTCGGCCGCGCGGCGGTGGCGGCACTGGCGATCTCGCGCGAGCGCTGCCGCGAGGTGGCGCTGTCCTACAGTTGGCAGGCCAGCACCCGCCAGTTTCTCGGCAACTGCCTGCACGCTGCCGAGATCGCGCAGTCTCGCGGCGCGGCGTGACCGGCCGGCGATCTGCGCCGGATCGCGCGCGGGCGTGGTGCGCGCTCTTCAAGGATGCGCGGTGATCGTGTAGGGATCTTGCTCCCGCAGGAGGCTCCCATGGACGCGATTCCCATGCACCCGGTATTTCAGGACATTGTCGACGCGCGGGCGCGCATCGCCGGCGAAGCGGTGGTGACGCCGCTGCTGCGCTCGCCGTTTCTCGACGAGATGACCGGCGGCACCGTGCTGCTGAAGGCGGAGACCCTGCAGCGCACCGGCTCCTTCAAGTTTCGCGGCGCCTTCAACCGGCTTTCGCTGATCCCGCAGGACCGGCGCGCGCGCGGCGTGGTCGCCTGCTCGTCCGGCAATCATGCGCAAGGGGTGGCGGAGGCCGCGCGGGTTCTCGGCATGCCGGCGACCATCGTCATGCCGCAGGATGCGCCGCAGGCCAAGCTCGACCGCACCCGCCGTTCGGGCGCCCGCATCGTCACCTATCGCCGCGGCGTCGACGACCGCGACGCGATCGCCTTGGGAATCGCGGAGGAAACCGGCGCGACCCTGGTCCATCCCTACAATGACGCCGGCGTCATCGCCGGCCAGGGCACCATCGGCGCCGAGGTTGCCGAACAGGCGGCGGCCATGGGCCTGGTGCCGGACGCGATGCTCACCTGCGCCGGCGGCGGCGGCATGACCGGGGGAATCGCCCTGGCGCTGGAGACGCTGCTGCCGGACTGCGAATTGCTGCCGGTGGAGCCGGAAGGCTTCGACGATCACGGGCGCTCGCTGGCGGCCGGCGTGCCGGTCGCCAATCCCAGCGAGGCCGGCTCGATCTGCGATGCGCTGCTCGCCCGCCAGCCGGGAGAGATCGGCTTTTCCATCACCCGGCGGCGGGCAAAGCGCGGCCTGGTGGTCAGCGATGCGGAAGCCCTTGCCGCCGTCGCCTTCGCCTTCCGCGAGCTGAAGCTGGTGGTGGAGCCGGGCGGGGCGGTATGCCTTGCGGCGGTTCTGTCGGGGCGGCTGCCGGTCGCCGGGCGCGTCGTTGCGCTCATCCTGTCGGGCGGCAATATCGACGCCGACATGATGGCGAAGGCGCTGGCGGGCTAGGTTCTGGACTCAATCGTGTCCTCGCCCCAGCCCCTCGGTCGTCATTCCGGGCAAGGCGCAGCCGCGACCCGTATGTGGACGGCCCCCTGAGGGCAAGCGATTAGTTGAGGCTCGCTCGGATCGACAGCGGTTCGTATGTCCGGCCTGTTTCGGCGGCATGGTGAACCGCCATGGCCCAAGATGGGTTGCGCGTGGGGCGGCGCCTAACGGAACCACGGCCTCGACGGCCGGTCGGGTCGCACGGCGTGTCCGCCTCACGTGATCGATCGAACGCTCCATCTCCCTCTCGGCTTGCCGCTCCCTCAAGCCCGGCCGGCGTGG